>NZ_POTX01000460.1 GCF_003236305.1 Micromonospora endophytica
GGGCCGGCGGGCACTGCCGCGGTGGAGCGTTCGTGGCGCGGCAATGTTTGGCTAATTGCTGTAACCAAAAAGCTAATGTGATTAGCTTTCGGAGTCAAGTCGGTCTGGTGGTGACCACGACCACCTCGAGGTACGAGCCATGACGCGGACCCTGCTGCTCTGGTGCCCGGACTGGCCGGTGCTCGCCGCCGAGATCGTCGACGGGGTGCCCGCCACCGACCCGGTCGCGGTGCTGTACGCCAACCGGGTGGTCGCCTGCTCCGAGCAGGCCCGCGCCGAGGGCGTACGCCGAGGGCTGCGCCGGCGGGAGGCGCAGGGACGCTGTCCGCGACTCACCGCCGTCGACCACGACCCCGGACGGGACGCGCGTGCCTTCGAGCCGGTGGTGGCGGCGGTCGAGGACCTGGTGGCCGGAGTCGAGGTGATCCGTCCCGGGTCCTGTGCGCTGGCCGCTCGGGGACCGAGCCGATACCTCGGCGGTGAGGAGGTGGCTGCCGAGCGGATCGTCGAACACGTCGCCCAGAGTTGCGCCGTGGAGAGCCAGGTCGGCATCGCCGACGGGGCCTTCGCCGCCGGGCTGGCCGCCCGGCAGGGGCGGATCGTGCCGCCCGGTGGGACGCCGGAGTTCCTGGCCACCCAACCCGTCGAGGCGCTGGGCCGGCCCGCCCTGGCCGACCTGCTGCGCCGACTCGGGATCCGTACGCTCGGCGACTTCGCCGCGCTGTCCGCCGGCGACGTGCTGGCCCGGTTCGGTTCCGACGGGGCACTGGCCCACCGGCTGGCCGCAGGTCGGGACGACCGCCCGCTCGCGGTCCGGCGTCCACCGGCCGACCTGACCATCACCGCCGACCTCGACGAGCCGATCGAACGGGTCGACGTCGCGGCGTTCGCCGCGCGGACATTGGCCGAGCGGTTGCACGAACGCCTCGCCGGGCACGGCCTGGCCTGCACCCGGCTCGGCATCGAGGCGGTCACCGCGCACGGCCAGGAACTGCACCGGGTCTGGCGACACGACGGTCTGCTCACCGCCGGGGCGATCGCCGACCGGGTCCGCTGGCAGTTGGACGGCTGGCTCACCGGTGCCCGTCGGGGCGCACCGGTGCGTCCCACCGCCGGGATCATCCGGTTGCGGCTGGTGCCGGACGGGATACTCGCCCAGGCCGGCCTGCAACCCGGGTTGTGGGGAGAGGCCGGCGAGGAGCGCGAGCGGGCACATCGGGCGCTGAGCCGAGTGCAGGGGCTGCTCGGCCCGGAAGCAGTGGTCACCGCCGTACTCGGTGGCGGACGGTCCGCGGCGGACCAGGCACGGCTGGTGCCCTGGGGCGACGAACGGTTGCCCGCCCGTCCCGGTGCCCCACCCCTGC
>NZ_POTX01000461.1 GCF_003236305.1 Micromonospora endophytica
CCCCTCCGCCATGTCGATCTAGGGGAAAGTGTCGTTAGTCGATCTCCAGCAACGACAAGCACCCCTAGATCGACGTGGGAGGTGGGTGGTCGGGCAGGTGGCGGTTGGCGGGCCGGCACGTAGGATGAGGGGGTGACTGAGGCTTCCCGAACCGGCAAGCGCGTGCTTCTGGCCAAGCCCCGCGGTTACTGCGCGGGCGTCGACCGGGCGGTGCAGACCGTCGAGGAGGCGCTCAAGCTCTACGGCGCCCCGATCTACGTCCGCAAGCAGATCGTGCACAACAAGCATGTGGTGCAGACGCTGGAGGCCCAAGGCGCGATCTTCGTGGAGGAGAACGAGGAGGTGCCCGAGGGCGCCACGGTGATCTTCTCCGCGCACGGTGTCGCGCCCGAGGTCTACGAGCAGGCGAAGGAGCGGTCGCTGAAGGCGATCGACGCGACCTGCCCGCTGGTGACCAAGGTGCATCACGAGGCGAAGCGGTTCGCCGCCGAGGACTACGACATCCTGCTCATCGGCCACGAAGGCCACGAGGAGGTCATCGGCACCGCCGGGGAGGCCCCGGAGCACATCCAGCTGGTGGACGGGCCGGAGGACGCCGACCGGATCACCGTGCGGGATCCGAACAAGGTCGTCTGGTTGTCGCAGACCACGCTGTCGGTGGACGAGACGATGGAGACGGTGGCCCGGCTCAAGAAGCGGCTGCCGATGCTCCAGTCGCCACCCAGTGACGACATCTGCTACGCCACCAGCAACCGGCAGCACGTGATCAAGGAGATCGCGGCAGACTGCGACGTGGTGCTCGTCGTCGGTTCGCGCAACTCCTCCAACTCGGTGCGGCTGGTCGAGGTGGCCCTGGACGCGGGGGCCCGCGCCGGACACCTGGTCGACTTCGCGCACGAGATCGACGACGCCTGGCTGGCCGAGGCGGGCACGGTGGGGCTGACCTCCGGCGCGAGCGTGCCGGAGGAGCTGGTCCAAGAGGTGCTGGCGCATCTCGCCCAGCGCGGCTTCACCGACGTGGAAGAGGTGGTGACCGCCAACGAGCGGCTCACCTTCTCGCTGCCCCAGGAGCTCAAGCGGGACATGAAGGCCGCCGCTGCGGCGGCTCAGGGTTGATCCAACCCATGGGAACGATTCACCGGCACGCCACGTCAGAGCAGGCATGAGGACCATTCGGATCGCCGCCGCCGCACTGATCGTCTGTACGGCGCTCGCCGCCTGCGCCGGTCAGGATGCCGGGGACGGTGCCGCCGCCCCGAACCCGACGGGAGCGTCACCCGTGACCGAGCTGCCCACCCCGGATCCTGTCTCTTATACACCTCTGACGCTGCCGACGATAAGGCCC
>NZ_POTX01000462.1 GCF_003236305.1 Micromonospora endophytica
CCCCCACCCCCTGACAGTGAGGATGTAGGTGGGGTCACCCGGTCTGGTCTGACTCACCCCTGACCGACGATGCTGTCCTGCTGTGGGATTCGTCGACCGGTTCCGGGTGACCCCGTTCCTGCACGTCACTGGCAGGGGCGTCGTGACCTGATAGGAGCCTGTGCAAGAGGTCCCGTCACTGTCCTGTCCGCCCGTCCCGGCGAGTGCGTGCCGACCCTGTCGGTGCAAGCGAAAGGGACGACGGTTCCAGGATGACAGTCAAGAAGCGCCAGGTCACGGGTGGGGTTGATACCCACGGAAAGACGCACCACGCCGCCGCGGTCGACCAGGCGGGTCGGATGCTCGGTGATCAGGAGTTCCCGGCCACCGCCGTCGGATACCAGCAGCTGCTGAGCTGGCTGCGTACTTTCGGTCGGGTGGTCAAGGTCGGGGTGGAAGGCACCGGCGCATACGGTGCTGGCCTGGCCGGGCATCTGAGCACGTCAGGCATCGCGGTGGTGGAGATCGACCGGCCCGACCGCAAGACCCGCCGCAGTAAGGGCAAGTCCGACCCGATCGATGCGCTTGCCGCAGCCCGCGCGGCCCTGTCCGGACAGGCCGCTGGTGTCCCGAAGACCCGCACCGGCCCCGTCGAGGCGATCCGCGCTCTGCGCGTGGCCCGCCGAGGAGCGGTCAAGGCCCGCACTGCCGCCCTGAATCAGCTCCACGGCCTGCTCACCTCCGCACCCCAGACGCTGCGGGAGGACCTGAGCGGCCTCACCGGGGCCGCGCTCGTGCACCGATGCGCCGAGCTGGACCCTGACGAGTCCACGCTCACCGACCCGGTCCACGCCACGACCGCTGCCCTCGCCGCGATCGCGGCCCGGATCACCGCGCTCAACGCCGAGATCGCCCAGGCCGATCGGCGGCTACGACCCGCCGTCGCCCGGACCGCCCCAACACTGAGCAGCATGTTCGGCGCCGGCCCTGAAGTCGCGGGACAACTGCTGAGCACCGCCGGCGACAACCCCGACCGACTACGTTCCGAGGCCGCCCTGGCCCACCTCTGCGGCGCCGCCCCCATCCCCGCCAGCAGCGGACGCACCGACCGACACCGCCTCCACCGAGGCGGCGACAGAGCCGCGAACAACGCCCTGCACACCATCGTGCTCAGCCGAATGCGCCACGACCCCCGCACTCGCGCCTACGTCGAGAAACGCACCAAACAAGGACTCAGCAAGAAAGAGATCATGCGATGCCTCAAGCGATACGTCGTCCGCGAAGTCCACACCGCCCTCCTCGCCGACTTCGCCGCCCTCAACACCGCTTGACATCCATAGGAGCATCCCCGCCCTGGCCCGGTC
>NZ_POTX01000463.1 GCF_003236305.1 Micromonospora endophytica
CTCCCGATACAAACGCACCGCACGTTCACGCAGCTCATCGGGGTACTTCTTCGGTGCTGCCACGGATGACTCCCTTCAGCTCCATCAGAGCATGATCGAAAGCCTCCGAGCTACCGGGGGAACCTCAGTGGTGGAGCATCGCTGATTCCCCGGGCACGTGTGTCGTCTCGTGCCTCGTCACGGGGGATGGCTGGTCTGAGAACGATGGGGGGTCGACTTGCTGCGCTGTCGCCGCCCCCGCCTAGTTTCCCAGGGCCTGGACCTTGGCGATCGTCGCATGCACCTGTTCTTTGACGGCGGCAGGCCGAGTGCCGACCTGGCCGATGACCTCGATCAGAGAGTCGAACTGTGCGGTGAGCTGGCCGGAACTGCCCTGCAAAGCTCCAGCGGTGAGTTGCCGGGCCTCGCCGACGTTCTGCCGGGCAGCCGCGATCTGGGCTTGGGCCTCTTCGAGCTTCCGCGATGCCGCGTTCAACTGCGCGATGATCTGTGCCGCGCTCATACACCCTCCCCGGGTTTACGTGATCAATTCGCACACGAAGTGTGATCAATCGATTGCACTTTACGCGAGGTGCCCCATGGCCGGTGTACCGCGCAAGTGGGCGGTCATGGACGGTGTCGGCGGCGGCTTGCGGACTCAGCGTGAGCGAAGCCGGCTATGGGCAGTGCAGCACGACTTCGTCGGCGGGGAAGGTCTGCACGGTCCCATCAGGAGAGCGCACCTCAAGGATCGGTATGCCTTCGTCCATGTCCATCTTTCGACGTTCACTGCTCTTCGGCATCCTGGCCACGATCGTACTTCCGGGCGACACCTCGACCGGCCTCTGGTCGGGGCTTGATCGCACATGGGTGGGTTGACCTCGGCTGCTGGTCACCAGTCCTTCAGACTTCAGAACCGCGATCGACATCCGTACGGCATCTCGTCCGATCCCATACTCCTGGCTCAGTCGCGACTCGCTTCCAATTGGCGCGCCGGGCGGAAGGTCACCGGATTCAATCTTTTCGCGCAGCAGATCGGCGAGCTGCACGTAGACCGGGGTGTGCGAACGCGGATCGATGCTCATGCCTTCAGCCTTGACGCCACGTGGGCAGGTCGGTGTGTGGCCCTTCGGCACTTTGGCAACAGGGCAACAGGGCTTGTGGCAACAAGGCCCTTCGGCTACTGTCACGGGAATGGAGGGTGATTGAGCGAGCACGGTTCGCTATCACCCTTTCCGGTGAGCTGCTCTGGGGTCGTACTGCCGGTGGGCTGCGGTTTCAGGGCGGTGGGTACCCGCCTGCCCGGGTTGGCGGGTGCCCACCTTTTCGACGGGGGAGACGCGGCGAAAGGGAGGGC
>NZ_POTX01000464.1 GCF_003236305.1 Micromonospora endophytica
TGAGCCACCCCCGCTTTCATGGAGCTTCTTGACCATGGTCTGATGGCCGTGGGGGAGGAAGTTGTCCGTGGCAGCACCGAAGAAGTACCCCGACGAACTGCGTCAGCGCGCTGTGCGCTTGTACCGCGAGTCGGACCCGAAGCCCGTGATCCGGCGCCTGGCCGAGCAGCTCGGCGTTCATCACGAGGCACTACGGAACTGGATCCGTCAGGCCGAGGCTGACGCCGACGAGCGTCACGACCGGCCGACCAGCGAGATGGCGGAAGAGAACCGCCGGCTGCGTAGGGAAGTCACCGAGCTGCGGCGGGCGAACGAGATCCTGAAGGCCGCGAGCGCGTATTTCGCGGCGGAGCTCGACCCGACCCGGCGACGGTCATGACGTTCATCCATGAACATCGTGACCAGTTCGCGGTCGCGCTCCTGCTACGGGTCCTGAACATCGGCGCGTCGACCTACTACGCATGGGTGAAGCAGGCCGAGCAGCCCTGCGACCGGGACGTGGTCGACCTGGGGCTGATCTCCAACATCCACGAGATCTGGGAGACCTCCGGGCGCACCTACGGCGCGGACCGGGTCCACCGGCAGCTGCGCCGCGACGGCATCTACGTGGGCCGCAAACGCGTCGAGCGGCTGATGACCGGCCAGGGTTGGCAGGGGGCGTTCCTGCGTCGAGGCTGGCGCGGCGGCTCCACGAAGCAGGATCCTCGGCACACGCCGGCGCCGGATCTGGTCGGGCGGCAGTTCACCGCCGACGGGCCGAACCGGCTGTGGGTCGCCGACGCCACCCGCATCCCCTGCGGCGAAGGCGTGTTCTGGCTCGCCGCGGTCCGCGACGTGTTCTCCCGCCGGATCGTCGGGTGGAAGACCTCCGACCGCTGCGACACCGACCTGATCCTCGCCGCCCTCGAATACGGCATCTGGTCCCGCGACGTCCGCGACGGCCAGTTGATCCACCACTCGGACAGGGGGTCGAACTACACGTCCTTCCGCTTCGCGGAACGCTTGCAGGACAACGGGATCCTGCCGTCGATGGGCTCCGTCGGTGACAGCTACGACAACGCGCTGATGGAGAACTTCTGGTCCACGTTGAAGATCGAACTCGTCTACCGCACCTCATGGCGGACCCGCGACGAGGCCGAGAACGCGATCTTCACCTACATCGACGGCTGGTACAACACCCGCCGCATCCAACGCGAACTGGGCTACCTCAGCCCGAACGAGTACGAGGCCGCCTGGCATAGCCGCCAGACCGCACCAGCCGAACCACCTATCGCCACCCCTGCACCAGCCGGCAGCAGGTAACCACCCCTCCATCAAAGCGGGGGGGAACTCA
>NZ_POTX01000465.1 GCF_003236305.1 Micromonospora endophytica
TGAGGTTCCCCCGGTAGCTCGGAGGCTTTCGATCATGCTCTGATGGAGCTGAAGGGAGTCATCCGTGGCAGCACCGAAGAAGTACCCCGATGAGCTGCGTGAACGTGCGGTGCGTTTGTATCGGGAGTCGGACCCGAAGCCCGTGATCCGCCAGCTGGCACGCCAGCTTGGTGTGCATCACGAAGCGTTGCGCAACTGGATCCGCCAGGACGAAGCCGACCGAGGTCAGCGTGACGACCGGCCGACCAGCGGGGAGCTGGAGGAGTTGCGCCGGCTGCGGCGGGAGAACGCCGAACTGAAGCGGGCCAACGAGATCTTGAAGGCCGCGTCGGCTTTTTTCGCCTCGGAGCTCGACCCGACCCGGCGACGGTCGTGACGCTCGTCGACGAGCTACGCGATCGCTTCGGGGTCGAGCCCGTCCTCCGGGTCCTCAACGTCGCCCCGTCGACCTACTACGGCTGGCTCGCCCAGGCCACCAACCCCTCCGCGCGGCGACGTGAGGACGCGGACCTGGCGGTGGAGATCGCGGAGATCCACGACGTATCGGGCGGCACCTACGGCAGCCCGCGAGTGCACGCCATGCTGCGCCGCCAAGGCCGCCAGGTGGGTCGCAAGCGGGTGGAGCGGTTGATGCGGACCGCCGGCCTGCAAGGGGCGTTCCTGCGCAAGAAGTGGCGCATCCCCTCGACCCGGTCGAACCCGAAGGCGACACCGGCTCCCGATCTGGTGAACCGGCAGTTCACGGCTGCGGCGCCGAACCGGTTGTGGGTCGCCGACGCCACCCACATCCCCTGCGGTGAGGGCGTGTTCTGGCTGGCCGCGGTGCGGGACGTGTTCTCCAACCGCATCGTGGGCTGGCGGTGCTCCGACCGCTGCGACACCGACCTGATCCTCGGCGCTCTGGAATACGGCATCTGGTCGCGCGACGTCCGCGACGGCCAACTGATCCACCACTCAGACCGCGGGTCGAACTACACGTCGTTCCGCTTCGCGCAACGCCTGGCGGACAACGGCATCCTGCCCTCCATGGGGTCGGTCGGCGACTCGTTCGACAACGCCCTGATGGAGAACTTCTGGTCGACGTTGAAGATCGAACTGGTCTACCGCAACTCGTGGCGCACTCGTGACGAGGCCGAGAACGCGATCTTCACCTACATCGACGGGTGGTACAACACCCGCCGTATCCAGAAAGACCTCGGCTGGCGATCCCCAGACGAGTACGAAACCGCCTGGCACACCCACCAGGCCCGACAGGACCAGACGGCTATCGTTCAGCCTGAGCCCACCGGCGCCAGGTAACCAACCCTCCGGCGAACCGGGGGAACCTCA
>NZ_POTX01000466.1 GCF_003236305.1 Micromonospora endophytica
TGTCAAGCCCCGGGTTTGATGGACAGTTGGTTAGCTGGTTTTCAGGGGTGCGGGGACCGGGTGGGTCATCGCGTGTAGGGCCTCGTGTTCGGCGGGTGGGATGTGTCCGAGTTCGCCGTGCAGCCGGCGGTTGTTGTACCAGTCGATGTACTCGACGGTGGCCATCTCCAGGTCGTCGAGTCCACGCCACGGACCTCGGTTGCGGACGAGTTCGGCCTTGTAGAGCGAGTTGAACGCCTCGGCCATCGCGTTGTCGTACGAGTCGCCCTTGGAGCCGACCGAGGCGACAGCGCCGGCCTCGGCGATCCGTAGGCTGTAGCGAATCGCTCGATACTGGACTCCCCTGTCCGAGTGGTGGACCAGTTTGCGCAGGTCAGCACCCTGATGTTCGCGGCGCCAGATCGCCATCTTCAGCGCGTCGAGGGCCAGGTCGGTGTAGAGGTTCGTGGACACCTGCCAGCCGACGATCATGCGGGAGTACACGTCGAGGACGAACGCGGCGTACACCCAGCCCACGGCGGTGCGCACGTAGGTCAGGTCGGCGACCCACAGCTGGTTCGGCCGCAGTGCGGTGAAGTCTCGTTTGACCAGGTCAGAGGGTCGGCCGGTCTCGGCTGCGGGCCGGGTCGTACGCGGCGCTTTGTCGCGCAGCAGCCCGCGCAGCCCGGACTCGCGCATCAGCCGCTCGACGGTACAGCGGGCCACTCGCACACCGCGCCGACGCAGCTCGTGCCAGATCTTGCGAGCGCCGTAGACGCCGTAGTTCTCCGCGTGGACCTGCTCGATCACCGCGGTCAGCTCCTCGTCGCGCCTTGACCGGGCCGAGGCGGGGCGGGTCTTGGCGGCGTAGTAGGTCGACGGTGCGATCGCCGCGGGCGTGTCTTGCAGCGCCTGCAGGACCGGCTGGACACCGTGTTCGGCTTTCTGGGAGTCGACGAAGTCGACCTTCATCGCGACGGACGGTCCAGCTCCGCCGCGAAGAAACTCGCCGCAGACTTCAGGATCTGGTTGGCCCGCCGCAGCTCACGCACTTCCCGTTCCAACGCCGCGAGGCGCTCGGCGTCGCTACTGGTGGTGCCCGGACGGTCACCAGCGTCAGTCTCGGCCTTCTTCACCCACGTCCGCAACGCCTCCGGATGAATCCCGAGCTGACCGGCGATCCGCCGGATCGCCCCTGTCGCGCTGGCCGGGTCCCGGCGGGCCTCGACCGCCAACCGGGTCGCACGCTCACGCAGCTCATCGTTGTACTTCTTCGGTGCGGGCATCGCTGGTGTTCCTCCCAGGTTTCGATGTCTCCATCAAACCCGGTGCGGGACA
>NZ_POTX01000467.1 GCF_003236305.1 Micromonospora endophytica
CCCCCGCCCCGGCACCCCTGCCGGCCAACGCGGTCGATCCCGGCGTACCCGGGCCGTACCAGGCGATCACCGGCGAGTACGACCTGCCCGCCGTCACGCTGCCCGACTTCCCGGAGCAGGTGGAGATGCGAGCGGTGGTGGTCGCACCGCGCGACGCCCCCGGTGCCCGTCCGCTCGCCCTGTTCCTGCACGGTCGGCACGCCTTCTGCTATCGGGGTGACGAGGAGGTGCCCCAGCAGTGGCCCTGCCCGCCGGGCACCGACCCGATCCCCAGCCACCGCGGCTACCTTCAGGCCCAACAGCTGCTCGCCTCGCAGGGCTACGTCACCGTGTCCATCGCGGCCAACGGCATCAACGGCCAGGACTGGGCCGCCGAGGACCGTGGTGCCCAGGCCCGTTCCTCGCTGGTCCGGTTGCACCTGGCCAGGTGGGCCGACTGGGCCGGTGCCGCGCGCTCCGGCGCGCCGGCGATCGTACGTGCCGCGCCACGGGCCGACCTGTCCCAGGTCTTCCTGATGGGGCACTCCCGTGGCGGTGAGGGGATCAGCCGCGCGGCGATGGACTCGCTCACCCCGCCACCGGCCGCCCAGGACGGCTATCGCGGCAAGGTCCGCTGGACCGTACGGGGGATGTTGCTCATCGGTCCCACCTTCTTCGGCCAGAACCCGGTGCCCCAGGTCCCGTCGGTGACGATCCTGCCCGGCTGCGACGGCGACGTCTACGACCTGCCGGGCCAGCTCTTCGTGGACGAGACCCGCGACCTCAGCCGCAGCCGGGCACTGCGCAGCGCGCTGTACGTCATCGGCGCGAACCACAACTTCTTCAACACCGAGTGGACGCCCGGCCAGTCGGTGGCGCCGTCGTCCGACGACTTCGTGGACTACTACGGCGAGTCAGACCCGCTCTGCTCGACCGGCGCGCCGACCCGGCTCACGGCCGTGCAGCAGCAGACCGTCGGCGCGACCTACATCGCCGCCGCCGCGCGGCTCTTCGTCGAGGGCGACGACCGGGTCCGGCCGCTGCTGGACGGCACCGGCCGGCGAGCCCCCTCGGCAGACCCGGCCCGGGTGCTCAGTCATGCCCTCGGCGGCAACCGCACACCACTTGTCATCCCGCAGGAGTCGACCACGTTCTCCGGCGGTGCACGCCTCTGTGACCAGGTCACCTTCGACGACACCCGGTCCTGTCTCGACCCGGCGGACCCGCAAAGCCAGCTGGCACACTTCGTGCCCTTCCTCGGTGCCGCCCCCGAGCCTGACCGACACGCGGTCGCGTTGAGCTGGTCCACCGCCAACCGCCCGATCCGGGTGGCCCC
>NZ_POTX01000468.1 GCF_003236305.1 Micromonospora endophytica
GCGCCGGTCCGGGCGCGGGGTTCGGCTGCGGGCCGGGCTGGCTCGCGCTCGTCCCGGCGTACGCCCCGACCGGGCCGCTGGCCGGCTCCACGCCGCTGCCGGTCGGATCGATCTCCTCTTCGGAGGGGTACACGTCGCCGCGAGGGGCGGGATCACGGTAGCTGCTCATCGGCGTAGGGTTCCCCGACGGAGCCGACGGTAACCGTCGGCGCGGAGAGGGGGGTCGCAGTGTCGGCGCACCGTAACTGGGCGGGCAACGTCCGCTACGCCGCCCGGGCGTACCACCGGCCGTCGTCAATCGACGAGCTGCGCGCGCTCGTCGCCGGCAGCGACCGGATCCGGGCGGTGGGCAGCGGGCACTCGTTCAACCGGCTCGGCGACACCACCGGCGACCTGGTCACCCTGACCGGGCTGCCGGCCACCGTGCGGCTCGACGCGCAACGCCGGCTGGTCGACGTGCCGGCCGCGATGCGCTACGGGGAGCTGGCGACCTGGCTGCACGAGCGGGGGTACGCGCTGGCCAACCTCGCCTCGCTGCCGCACATCTCGGTGGCCGGCGCGGTCGCCACCGGCACCCACGGCTCCGGCGTGACCGTCGGCAACCTGGCCACCGCCGTCGCCGGACTGGAACTGGTCACCGCCACCGGGGAACTGCTCACCGTGGACCGGAGCAGCCCCGACTTTCCCGGCATGGTGGTCTCGCTCGGCGCGCTGGGCATCGTCACCCGGCTCACCCTGGACGTGGTGCCCACCTTCGACATCCGCCAGTACGTCCAACTCGACCTGCCCCGCGCCGCCCTGGACGAGGCGCTCGGGTCCGCGTACAGCGTCAGTGTCTTCACCGACTGGCGCTCCACCCGCGGCACCCAGGTCTGGCGCAAGCAGCTCGCGGACCAGCCGCCGCCCCCGGCGGGCTGGCTCGGCACGACGGCGGCCGACCGGCCCTGGCATCCGGTGCCCGGCATGCCGACGATCAACTGCACCGAGCAGCTCGGCGTCGCCGGTCCCTGGCACGAACGGCTGCCGCACTTCCGGCTCGGCTTCACCCCGAGCAGCGGCGACGAGTTGCAGTCCGAATACCACCTGCCCCGGGCCGTGGCCGCCGACGCGCTCGCCGCGCTGGACGAGGTGGCGCACCTGATCGCCCCGGTGACGCAGACCAGCGAGCTGCGTACCGTCGCCGCCGACGACCTGTGGCTCAGCCCCAACCAGGGCCGCGACAGCCTCGCCGTCCACTTCACCTGGATCGCCGATGCCGCTGCGGTGCTCCCCGTGCTCGCCGAGGTCGAACGCGCCCTAGCCCCCTTCGCCC
>NZ_POTX01000469.1 GCF_003236305.1 Micromonospora endophytica
TGGCCTTCCCCCTGAGATGTGGACACCCTGAGACTGGATGTTGGTCCAGAGGAAGGGGTGTCCCCGTTGGGGCGTCCATCGAAGTACACGGAAGAGTTTCAGCGTGACGCGGTTGACCTGGTTCACTCGTCGGGTCGGCCGATCAACCAGGTCGCCCGTGAGTTGGGGATGAGTCACGAGACGCTGCGGAACTGGGTCCGTAAGCGGGAGCGGCAGACCGGTACGCCTGCGGCAGCCTCGGGTGCCGGAGTGTCGGTGGCGGACAAGGACGCCGAGATCGCCCGGCTGCGGCGTGAGGTGGCTGAGTTGCGGCAGGAGAAGGAGATCCTGCGTAAGGCAGCCGCCTATTTCGCGAAGGAGATGGATCGGTGACCAGCCGCTTCCGGTTCATCTCCGCCCACCGCGCCACCTTCGGCGTCAAGCGGCTGTGTCGGATCCTGGCCGTGTCCCGCGCCGGGTTCTACCGCTGGGCAGCCAGCGAGCCCGCCCGGCAGGCTCACGCCGCCGCCGAGGACGCGCTCGCCGAGCAGATCAGCAGGGTTCACGCCGACTCCGGCGGCACCTACGGATCCCCTCGGGTGACCGTCGAGCTGCGCCACCAGGGCGTGCGGGTCAACCGCAAGCGGGTCGAGCGGATCATGCGGCAACGCGACGTGGTCGGCCGGCACCTGCGCCGCCGCAAACGCACCACCATCGCGGATCCGGCCGCTGCGCCGGTGCCGGACCTGATCGGTCGGGACTTCACCGCCACCGCACCGGATCAGCGGTGGTGCGGCGACATCACCTACCTGCGTGTCGGGACCGGCTGGCTCTATCTGGCCACGGTCATCGACATCGCCACCCGCCGCTTGATCGGCTGGTCGATCAACACCCACATGCGCACGAGCCTGATCATCGATGCCCTTGACGCGGCGGTCGCCGCCCGCGGCGGCCGGGTCGACGGGGTGATCTTCCACAGCGACCGCGGAAGTCAATACGGCAGCAGCGACTTCGCCGACGCCTGCCAACGGCACGGCGTGCACCGCTCGATGGGGCGCATCGGCTCGTCGTATGACAACGCCCTGGCCGAGGCCTTCTTCGCCACCTGCAAACGTGAACTCGACGTCGACCACCGACGGTGGGCCACCGAGGCCGACGCCCGCCGCGACGTGTTCCGCTGGATCGCCTTCTACAACCACCGCCGCCGCCACTCCGCACTCGGCTACCTCAGCCCCACCGACTACGAACAGACCCTCACACCGACTACGCTGCATCAGATCGCGGCATAACCCGGTGTCCACATCCCGGGGGGAACCTCA
>NZ_POTX01000046.1 GCF_003236305.1 Micromonospora endophytica
GTCTGGGGGTGGGGACGGGCGGAGGGCAGGGCCCCGAACCGGGTGCCCTGCCCTCCTCACCGGCCTCCGCACCGGAGGTCGGTCAGCTTGTCCCGTCGTCAGCCGGTGCGCGGCACCGGCATCAGCAGGTCGTTGGTGAGCCCGCGTGTTGCGCGGGGATCGGCGGGTTGCTCGGCAGCCGGTGTGCGCCGTCGGCACCGGGATCGGCAGGTGGCTCGTCAGCCGCCGTCGCCGTCCCAGCGGTCAGGGGCACGGTCAGCGTCATCAGCCCGGCGTCGTGCTCGACCCGGGTGGGCCGGGCCAGCCGGCGCAGCGTACGCAGCATCGGCGTGTTGTCCGCCTGCACATGCAGCACCATCGCCGCATAGCCTGCCGACTCGGCCTGCCTGGTCAACCGCCGCAGCAGGGTCGAGCCCAGCCCGCGGCGCTGCCAGTCGTCGCGCACCAGCAGCGCCAGCTCGGCCTCGTCGCCCTCGGCGAGCAGGTGTGCCATCGCGACGACCGACTCCGCCGCCCCGTCGGAGCCGGTCGTCGCGGCGATCAGGGTCACCCCTCGGGCCGGCTCCAGCAGCCGACGCAGGCGGGCCGGGGAGGGCAGCGCCCCACCAGCCAGGTAACGGCGCTGGCGGGTACGCGCCGAGCAGCGTTCGTGCAGCTCGACCACGGCCGCCAGGTCGTCGGCGACCGCCGGACGCACGGTCAGCTCGGCACCGTCGGGCAGGACGACGGTGACCAGTTCGCTGGCCCGGCGGGCCGCTGCCGCGCCCACCTCCAGCAACGCCTGCGCCCGCGCGTACTCCGCCGGAGTGAAGCTCGGCGCGACCCGGTGCAGGAGGTACGACCCACCGTTCGGATCGGCCAGCAGCATCGTCACACCGTCGATGCCCGACCGGGCAGCACCCGGCACGGGTCGCCAGGTCACCTCGTCCGCGCCGAGCAGGGTGCGCAGCACCTCGCCGGTCGCGTCCGGGTCGTACACCAGCCGGGCGGCCAACCCGAGCACCCGGGTCGGCTGGTCGGCCAGGCCGCGCGCCTCGCTGCGCGCCACCCAACAGTCGCGGCCCCGGCCACGCTCCACGGCGGCGATCAGCTCCGCCTCGTCGAGGGTGTCCGGCGCGTCGACAAGGAAGTCGTCGACCGCACCGCCTTCGGTGGTGTGCACCTGCACGCTGAGAATGTTGACTCCACGCAGCGCGAGGCTCGCCGTGAGCACCGACAGGTAGCCCGGTCGGTCGTCCACGGTGGCTCGGATCCGCCACAGCGTCATGGTCGCCTCCCTTCCCGTCCTACCCTCGCCCCCGCCTGTTGCCGGCCGGTTGCCTGACGGTGTCCGCCCGCGACCGGTACTGCGGTGTGCGTCACAGCAGCTCCGGCGGGGTCACGGGTTGGCGCTGACGGACGGGCTGCCGACCAGGTCGAGCCGGTCGCCGAGGATCACCGCACTGGCCCGGACCAACTGGGCCAACCGGTCCACCTCGGTGCAGTGGAACGCCGCCGGCGCGAGCGTCTCGCTGTGCTCCCGGGACACCACCAGCACCAACCCGGCCCGACCGAACGGCGCGACAGCGAAATGGCCGCCGTCGGGCATGGTCATCGACCGGGCGCGCAGCGGAGTCACCTCAGGCAGCCGGGGCGGCACGGGCGTACGCCAACTGGCGTGCCCGATCGTCGCTCCGCCGCCGCCGGTGCGGGAGGCCCAGTCCACCGGCACCACCGCCGCGACCGCCCAGTCGGCGGCGAGCAGACCGGGCACCGCGTCGACCACGGTGGCCAGCCCGTCGGCCGGGTTGGCGGCTACCTGGGCGAGCAACTCGGCGTCCTGGCCGGTGGTGGTGGGCGCGCCGATCGCCCGCCACACCCCGTCCACCCGTACGCCGGGGATCGCCGCCAGACCGGCGAGCAACCGCTCCACCCGGGCGGCGCCCGGCCACACCACGGTGAAGTCGTCCACGGCCCGCCCGCCGAGCCGTTCCAGGACGACCACCTGCACGATGTCCGCACCCGACACCCCGAGGGTGCGGGCCACCTGGCCGAGGGTTCCCGGACGGTCCGGCAGGGTGACCCGAACGCGCAGCAACATCGCAAACCCTCCGCTCGGCGGGCCGGCAGAGTGCCGGCAGGCTGATCAGCAGCCTGCCACTTGACCATTTCGTCCCTGTTGCTGCGGCATGTCCCCCGGGCTAAACCTGACCTTGACAAGCCTCGCGAGCTGCCATGAACTGTCCGGATGACCGATCCGGCGGACCAGACCCCGCCCCCGGCCGCCGGCTCCCCCGCCGGTCTGGATCTGGACCGGCTCGGCGACTATCTCGCGGTGCACCGGCCCGACCTGGCCGACGGACCGGTGCGGGCCGAGCTGATCGCCGGCGGCCGGTCCAATCTGACCTACCTGCTCCGGGTCGGCGGGCGGGAGCTGGTGCTCCGCCGGCCACCGCTCGGGCACGTACTGGCCACCGCGCACGACATGGCCCGCGAGTTCCGGGTGATCTCGACGCTGGCATCGACCGGCGTCCCCGTACCCGAGGCGGTGCTGCTCTGTGCGGACGCCGAACCGATCGGCGCACCGTTCTACCTGATGGAGCGGATGCCCGGCGAGGTGTTCCGTAGCCGGGCGCGCAGCGACCGCCTCACCGCCGGGCAGCGGCACGAGCTGGCCATGGCGATGATGGACACCCTCGCGGCGCTGCACGCGGTCGAGCCGGCGGCGATCGGCCTGGCCGATTTCGGCCGACCCGAGGGCTACCTGGCCCGGCAGGTCCGCCGCTGGTCCGGGCAGCTCGACCGGTCCCGCAGCCGTGCCCTGCCCGGCATCGACGAGCTGCGCGACCGGCTCGCCGCCACCACACCCGAGGGTCGGTACGCCGCCCGGGTGGTGCACGGTGACTACCGGCTGGACAATCTGCTCGTCACGGTCGACCCGGTCGCGGTGACCGCGGTGCTCGACTGGGAGATGGCCACCCTCGGTGATCCGCTGGCCGACCTCGGCCTGCTGCTGACGTACTGGGACGTGCTCGGCAACCTCGACCCGGGCGGCTCCGGCATGGACGTGCTGGGGCCCCGGGCAGGTTTTCCCACCGGCGCGCAGCTGATCGACAGGTACGCCGCCGGCAGCGACGTGCCGGTCGGCCCGCTGCACTGGCACGTGGCGCTCGGCTGCTTCAAGCTCGCCGTGATCTGCGAGGGCATCCACTACCGGCACACCCTCGGGCAGACCGTCGGCGACGGTTTCGAGGCCATCGGTGCGCTGGTGACCCCGCTTGTGGAGCACGGACTACGCACCCTCGGGGAGGCATGATGGACTTCGCGTACGACGAGCGCACCGAGCGGCTCCGCGCCGAGTTGACCGAGTTCCTGGACCGGCACGTGTACCCGGCCGAGGCGGTGCACGCCGCCCAGGTCACCGCCGCCGGTGACCCGTGGGCCCGGCCACCGGTGCTTGCCGAGTTGCAGGCCGAGGCCCGCCGGCGCGGCCTGTGGAACCTCTTCCTGCCCGATCCGCGCCACGGTGCCGGGCTGACGAACCTCCAGTACGCACCCCTGGCCGAGCTGACCGGACGCAGTCCACACCTGGCACCCGAGGCGCTCAACTGCGCCGCGCCGGACACCGGCAACATGGAGCTGCTCGCCGAGTTCGGCTCCCCCGCGCAGCAGGACCGGTGGCTCACGCCGCTGCTGGCCGGCGAGATCCGCTCGGCGTTCTGCATGACCGAGCCGGCGGTGGCCTCCTCGGACGCGACGAACATCGCCACCTCGATCCGGCGCGACGGGGACCACTACGTGATCGACGGCCGCAAGTGGTGGGCCTCCGGGGCGATGGATCCGGCCTGCGCGATCCTCGTGGTGATGGGCCGGACCGATCCGGATGCTGCCCGGCACCGGCAGCAGAGCATGATCCTGGTCCCCCGGGACACCCCGGGCGTCACCGTCCGCCGGGGCATGACGGTCTTCGGTTACTCCGACGGCCCGCACGGCGGGCACGCCGAGATCGACTTCTCCGGCGTACGGGTGCCTGCGGAGAACCTCGTCGGCGCCGAGGGTGCCGGCTTCGCCATCGCCCAGGCGCGGCTCGGGCCGGGCCGGATCCACCACTGCATGCGGCTGATCGGCATGGCCGAGCGGGCCCTGGAACTGCTCTGCCGGCGGGTCACCGAACGGGTCGCGTTCGGCCGTCCCCTTGCCGAACAGGGCGTGGTACGCGAGTGGATCGCGGAGTCCCGGGTCCGCATCGAACAGGCCCGGTTGCTGGTGCTCAAGACGGCCTGGCTGATGGACACGGTCGGCAACAAGGGCGCGCACACGGAGATCCAGGCCATCAAGATCGCCACACCGGCAATGGCGGAGTGGGTGATCGACAAGGCGATCCAGGCGTACGGCGGCGCCGGAGTCAGCCAGGACACCCCGCTCGCGGCGCTCTGGGCCCAGGCCCGCACCCTCCGGCTGGCCGACGGCCCGGACGAGGTGCACCGGGCCAGTCTCGCCAAACGCGAGCTGCGCCGCTGGGAGCACCCCGCCTCGCGCTCGTCGTACTAGCCCGCGTTCGTCGCGGCAGCCCGCGTTGCTCGCGTTCGTCGTACTAGCCCGCGTTCGTCGCGGCAGCCCGCGCGTTCTTCGCGTTCGTCGCGGCAGCTCGCGCGTTCTTCGCGTTCGTCGCGGCAGCTCGCGTTCGTGGTGTTAACAGGGGGCCCCTGCTATACCGCAGGCGTTAATAGGGGGCCCCTCCTTTCACCTCAGGCGGAGGCGCGTTCGACGAGTTTGGTGTCCAGGACTAGGTGTGGCTCGTAGATCTCGTCGCCGCGGATCCGGGCGACAAGCATCCGTGCCATCTGCCGGCCCATCTCGTCGACCGGCTGGAAGACCGAGGTCAGCGGCGGGTCGGTCTGCCGGGCGATGGGCGCGTCGTCGAAGCCGATCACCGCCACGTCCTGCGGCACCCGCCGACCGGCCTCCCGCAGGGTACGCATCGCGCCGGCGGCCATCAGGTCGGCGGCGACGAAGACCGCGTCCAGGTCGGGGCAGCGATCCAGCAACTGCCGCATGGCCGTCGTCCCGCTCTCCTCGCTGAAGTCGCCGTACGCGATCAGGTCGGGGTTGAGCCCGAAACCGGCGGTGCGTACCGCGTCCCGGTAGCCGGAGAGGCGGGCCAGGCCGGCGCCCATGTCCTGGGGGCCGGCGATGGTGGCGATGCGCCGCCGCCCTCGATCGGCCAGATATTCCACCGCCTGCCGGGCGCCGCCGGCGTTGTCCACGTCGACGAAGGAAGCCGGCTGGGCGTCGGGGTGCAGCATCCGCGCCGGCCGGCCGCCGAGCACGGTGGGCAGGCCGCGCTCCTCCAACAGGGTCGGCAGCGGGTCGGCGTCGTGCAGCGAGAGCAGCAGTACGCCGTCGACGTGCTGGTTGGTCAGGTGGTGCTCGACCCGCTCCCGCTCCAGCGGCGACTGCGCCATGGCCAGCCAGAGTTGCAGCGGTGTCTCCAGCAGCACCGAACTGACGCCGCGTACCACGCCGGCGAAGAACGGCTCGGCGAAGAGCCGCTCACCGGACTCGCTGACCACCAGGGCCACCGAGTCGGTCCGCTGGGTGACGAGCGCCCGGGCGGCCCGGTTCGGCACGTAACCCAGCTCGGCGATGGCCTGCTGCACCGCGGCCCGGGCCTCCGGGCTCACCTGGGGAGAGCCGTTGACCACGCGGGAGACTGTCCCGCGGCCGACTCCGGCTCGGGCAGCGACCGCGTCGAGGGTCGGGCGCCCGAGTGACCGGGTGCGCTGCGTTGTCATCGTCTGCTCCTCCGACATCAGGCGGGCCCGGCACCTGGTTCAGCGTCGATGCCGGACCGCCCGTTACTGGCTGGCCGTCGCCTTATTGTGCGGCCAGACCGTTGCGTCGGATGACCTCCGCGTACCACCTGGCGCTGGACTTGGGGATGCGGATCTGGCTGTCGTAGTCGACGTGGATCATGCCGAACCGCTTGGTGTAACCCCAGGCCCACTCGAAATTATCCATCAGCGACCAGGCAAAGTATCCCCGCAGGGGCACACCGACGCTGATCGCCTCGTGCGCGGCGCGCAGGTGCGCGTCGAAGTACGCCAGCCGGTCGGCGTCGTCGACCTGTCCGTCGACCACCGCGTCGACGAAGGCCGACCCGTTCTCCGTCACGTAGAGCGGCAGGTCAGTGTACTCCTCGTGCACCCGGCGCAGCGTCTCCACCAGGCCCGGGGCGTCGATCTCCCACCCCATGTCGGTGACCGGGAAGCCCCGGGTGACGAACCGGACGTCCTCGCTGCCGGGCCAGCTGGACGGGGCCCGCCAGTACTGCTCCGGCTCCTCGCCGGGCACCGGCGCGGCCACCACGTGGCGGCTGTAGTAGTTGACCCCGACCACGTCCAGCGGCGTGGCGATGGTGGCCAGGTCGCCGTCCCGGACGTGCCCGAAGTCGGTCACCTTGGCCAGGTCGGCGACCAGGTCGGCAGGGTACTCCCCGCGCAGCAGCGGGTCGAGGAAGAACCGGTTGGCCAGCCCGTCGATGCGCCGGGCCGCGTCCACGTCGGCGGGCGAGTCGCTGGCCGGGTTCACCGGGTACAGGTTGACGGTCACCCCGAGCTGCGCGTCCGGCCGGGCCGCGCGCAGCGCCTGCACGGCGAGCCCGTGCCCGAGCATCAGGTGGTGCCCGGCGTGGACCGCGGCGGCCCCGTCGGAGCGGCCCGGGGCGTGCACCCCGGAGCCGTAGCCGAGGAAGGCCGAGCACCACGGCTCGTTCAGGGTGGTCCAGTACTTCACCCGGTCGCCGAGCGCGTCCGCCACCAGCTGCGTGTAGTCGGCGAACCGGGCGGCGGTGTCCCGGGCCGGCCAGCCGCCGGCCTCCTCCAGCTCCTGGGGCAGGTCCCAGTGGTAGAGGGTGAGCCAGGGCTCGATCCCGTTGGCCAGCAGCTCGTCGATGAGCCGGCGGTAGAAGTCCAGCCCCTCGGCGTTGGCCGGGCCCGACCCGCCCGGCTGCACCCGCGGCCAGGACACGGAGAAGCGGTACGACTTCAACCCCAGCTCGGCCATCAGCCGCACGTCGTCGGTGAGCCGGTGGTAGTGGTCGCAGGCGACGTCACCGGTGTGCCCGGCGACGGTCTTGCCCTCCGTGTGGCTGAAGGTGTCCCAGATCGACGGGGTACGCCCACCCTCGGCCGCCGCGCCCTCGATCTGGTAGGCGGCGGTGGCCGCCCCCCAGAGGAAACCGGGCGGGAAGGTGAGCGGCGCCGGCTCGTCGAGAACGCCGACGACGGGTGGGGTGGCGGGGTTGCTCACGACTTGACTGCACCTTCCATGATGCCGCCGATGATCTGGCGGCCGAAGACGATGAAGACGATCACCAGGGGCAGGGTGCCGATCGCGGTGGCCGCGAAGACCTGGGAATAGTCGGTGTAGTAGGCGTACGAGAGGAAGGAGAGCGAAACCTGGAGGGTCGGGTTCTCCGGGGTGAGGATCGCGTACGGCCAGAGGAAGGAGTTCCACTGCTCCATGAAGGTCAGCAGGCCGAGCACGGCGGCGGCGGGGCGCAGCGCGGGCAGCACGATGTTCCAGTAGATACGGAAGGTGCTGGCCCCGTCGACCCGACCGGCCTCGATCAGCTCGTCCGAGATCGCCTGGCTGGCGTACTGCCGCATCATGAACACGCCGAAGGCGCTGACCAGGAAGGGCACGGTGACCGCGGCCAGGGAGTCGTACCACCCCAACGACTGCATCATGCCCCAGAGCGGGATGAGGCCCATCTGGGTCGGGATCATCATGGTGACGACGATCATCAGCAGCAGGGCGTTGCGGCCCCGGAAGCGCAGCTTGGCGAAGGCGAACCCGGCGAGCGAGCCGGTGAGCACCACCGACACGGTGACCACCGAGGAGACGATCACCGAGTTCATCAGGCCGGTGAGGAAGTTGGCCGCGTCGTTGTCGAGCACCCGGCCGAAGTTGTCGCTGAAGGCGCTGCCCGGGGTGAACGGCGGCGGTACGTCGTTGATCGCCTCCAGGCTGCGGGTGCCGATGACGACCATGTAGTAGAACGGGTAGATCGACAGCAGGGCGGCCAGGACGAGCGCCAGGTAGGTCAGCGGGCTGGTGCGCCAGAGGCGCTGGGAAGCCGAGGTCACTGGTCTCTCCTCACTTCGCCGTACGGCGGACGAGTACGAAGTTGATCAGCGACACCAGCACGATGATCATGAAGATCGCCCAGGCGACGGCGGCGCCGTAACCGGCGGTGTTCAGGTTCACGATGCCCATCTCGTACATGTACATGGCCAGGGTCTGGAACTGCCGCTGGTCACCACCGAGGATGTTGCCGTTGGCGAAGAGCAGGGGCTCGGTGAAGAGCTGCATGCCACCGATCGTGGAAAGGATGACCACGAAGATGAAGGTGGGCTTGAGCATGGGCAGGGTGATCTGCCAGAACTGCCGCCACTGGCTGGCGCCGTCGATCGCGGCCGCCTCGTAGAGATCCTTGGGGATGGCCTGCATGCCGGCGAGCAGGATCAGGGTGTTGTAACCGGTCCACCGCCAGTTGACCATGGTGGCGAGCGCGGTCCAGGAACTCCACCGCTCACCGTTCCAGTCGATGGCGTCCACCCCGAAGAAGCTCAACAACCAGTTGAACAGGCCGAAGTCGCGCTGGTAGAGCATGCCGAAGACGATCGCCACCGCGGCCACCGAGACCACGTTCGGGATGAAGATGGACATCCGGAAGAAGGTCTTGGCGCGCAGGAAGGTGCGGTTGAGCAGGTTGGCCAGGAAGAGCGCCAGCAGTAGCTGCGGGATGGTCGACAGCAGGAAGATCCCGAAGGTGTTGACGAGGGCGTTCCAGAAGTACTCGTCGCCGAACAACCGGGTGTAGTTGTCGATGCCGATGAACGAGTGGTCGCCGATCATGTCCCAGTCGTGCAGGGACATCCAGGCGGTACGCAGCATCGGGTACAGCCCGAAGATGCCGAAGATGAGGAAGAACGGCGCTATGTAGAGGTACGGGGAGTACTTGAGATCCAGGCGGTTGAGCAGGCTCCCCCGCCGACGGCGGGGCGCTGTGGGGTGAGGCGGCGGAGCTGGCGACGGGGGGGCCGTCGTGGCCGACAGGCTCATGGAGGGGTTTCCTTTCCCGGCGGCGAGGATCAGCGGTCCTCGCGCGGGGTGCTACACGGAGGGGGACCGACCGGTGGCGTCCGGGGAGGAGTTCCCCGGACGCCACCGGCAGGAGATTGACTCAGAAGGCGCCCTGGGTCGCAGCGTCCTTCGTGAACTGAGTCCAGGCCGCGTCCTTGCTGGCCCGCCCGTTCTCAAATACCCGCAGCGCCGGCTCGAGCGCGTTCTCCTTGACCGCCTGGTGCTTCGGGCCGAGGTGCACCGGCTGGATCTTGCTGACGCTCTCCCCGAAGATCTTGCCGGTCGGCGCGCCGCTGAAGTACTCGTTGGTGTAGCTGAGGAACGCCTCGTTCTTCAGCGCCTCCAGGTTGGTGGGCAGCGGGCCACTGGCCTTGAATGCCTCCACCTGGTTGGTGGCGTTGGTCAGGAACTCGGCGAGCTTCGCCGCCTCCTTCTGGTGCTTGCTCTGCTCCGGCACGGCCAGCCACGAGCCGCCCCAGTTGCCGCCGCCACCGGGCACGGCCGCCACGTCCCACTTGCCCTTGTTGCCCTCACCGGAGTTCTCCTCGACGATGCCGAGCATCCAGGAGGGGCAGAAGGTCGCCGCGAAGGTGCCCTGCTTGAAGCCGGCGTTCCACGCCGGCGACCAGGTCTCGGCCTTGGCGGAGATGTCCGCCATCGAGGTCGCGGTCTCCCACGCGGCCTTCACCGCGGGGCTGGTGTCCGCGATGATGTTGTTCTCCTTGTCGTAGAACAGGTCGCTGCCCTGCTGGAACAGCACGCCGTTCGAGACTGCGGTGATCGAGTCGATGAAGCCCTTACCAGTGGCCGTCTTGTACTTCTGGCCGGCCTGGTGGAAGCCGTTCCAATCTGGCCAGAGCGCCGACACCTGGTCGCGCTCGGTGGGCAGACCGGCCGCCTCGAACAGGTCCTTGCGGTAGCAGACGGCGAGGCTGCCGACGTCGGTGGGCAGGCCGATCAGGCGACCGTCCGGCGCCTTGCCCAGCTCCCACTTCCAGGGCAGGTATTCCTTGGAGTGGTCGTCGATCAACGGGGTGAGGTCGGCCCAGTTGCGCGGGTTGGCCTTGAACTCGTTGAGGATGCCCTCTTCCAGGGCCGTCACGTCGGCCGCACCCTGGCCGGTGGCCAGGTAGCGGACCAGCTTGGGACGGTACTCCCGCAGCTGCGCGGTCTTGCGCAGCTCGACCTTGATGCCGGTCTGCTGCTCGTACTGCTTGACGAGTTCGTCGTAGCCGAACTCGCCGAAGGTGTCCACGACCAGCTTGGCGGGCTTGCCGTCCGCAGTGGTCGGTTCGTCGTCATTGCCGCAGGCCGCGAGACCGCCGACAGCGGTGATCGCGGCCAGGGTGGCTGCCGCCATGCGGGAACGCCGCGTGGTGAGGCTCATCCTGACCCCTCTTTCGATGGTGAGGCTTGATCTTGTGTGGTGGGGGGTGCCGCAGCGCCTGCCGGCACCGGCTGGTTCAGCCGGCGGCGGCGCCCCGGACGGGCGGGACTGTGATCCACACCTCTTGGGAACGCTCCCATGAGATTGCCGGGAGGTATCGGGAGTGTCAATAGTCTGCTGGGAGCGTTCCCAGATCGTTACCGCTAAAATGGTTTAGTCGTTGAACCCACCCGGTCACCCCGGGTAATGGGTGCCGCTGACAGTCGCTGGTCAGCAGAAACGGCGCAGCAGGGTGGTGGTCCGCCCGGCGTCGAAGGCCGACGGATCATAGCCGGCACCCACCCAGTCACGCAGCGAGTCGTGCTCGGGATGCCCCGGATCGTCGAGCGCCGCGACCAGCAGCAGAAAGCCCTGCGGCCCACCGACATCCTCCGGCGGACCGGCCCGCTCGCCGTCCAGGCAGGTCGGGTAGCGCTCGCCCACCTCGGCCGCGAAGACGTCCTCCACCAGCAGGTCATGCTCCCACCAGTCGCCGAAGTCGTACGTGTAGTGGAACCGGCCGCCCTTGCCAAGCACCGCGTCGAGCCGGACGTCCAACTCGTCCCGCACGGCCAGCTCGCCGTCGAGACCCGGCTCGCCGTACTGCATGCCGTCGATCTCGAAGGTGTGCAGGTGGCAGTCGCGCCAGCCGATGGCGAGCTGCACCACCCGATGCAGGCGATCCAGGGTGTACCCGCCGGGCACGAGCACCCGGCGCCAGACCGCGGGACGGACCCCGGCCAGGGAGATCCTCAACTGGAAGATCTGACGCGGCATGCTGTCCCATCCTCCCTCGGCATAGGCTGCGAGCATGATCTGCCGAGCGTGCCGGACGCGGCGGCACGACCACTGCCCGGGCCGGAACTGGTGCGACTGTCAGCACCGTACCCCCCGACCCACCCCTGTCGTCACCGGTCCGGCGGGCGAATGAGCGCCGACGCGACGATTTGCCCACTCTGGCCCGACCCGTCGCCCGCTCCTGTCGACGACGAGACACTCGTCGCACGGTACGGCCGCGCCGACTCCCCTCGGCTGCGAATGAACTTCGTGACGAGCATCGACGGCGCGGTGAGCGTGGACGGTTACTCCGCCGGCCTGTCCGGCGTACCCGACAAGCGGGTCTTCGCGCTGCTGCGGATGCTCTGCGACGCGCTGCTGGTGGCCGCCGGCACGCTGCGCCAGGAGGGCTATCGGGCGCTCCGCCTCGACCCGCGACGGCGGGCCTGGCGGCGGGCACACGGGCTGACCGACTACCCCACGCTGGTGGTGGTCTCCGCCAGCCTCGACCTCGATCCCCACCAGGCCGCCTTCGCCGACGCGCCGGTACGCCCCGTGGTGCTCACCCGCGACGGTCCGCCGATCCCGTCCGGGCTGGCCGAGGTGGCCGAGGTGGTGCGTTGCGGCGTCGCGGAGGTCGACCTCGCCGCCGGCCTGGCCGTGCTCCGCGAGCGCGGGCTCGACCAGGTGCTCTGCGAGGGCGGACCGCGACTGTTCGGTGCGCTCACCACCGCGGACCTGGTGGACGAGGTCTGCCTCTCGGTCGCCCCGCTGCTCGCCGGCCCCGGCGCCGGCCGGATCACCGCCGGCGATCCGAGTCCGGTACGCGGCCTGCCGCTGCGCCACGTGCTGCTCGCCGGTGACGGCACCTTGATGTTGCGCTACGCCCGGGAGTGAGGTCGACCGAAACGCCCGCGCCGGCCCGGGCCAGTTCTTTACGGTGAGCCGAAAGCGGCGGCCGGAAGGCGGGGCGTTGGCACACGAGGTGGTCGAGCTACGGGTGCACGGGGTCTCCGGCGCCTCCGCCGAAGAGCTGCTCGACCACCCGGTGGTGATCCGGGTGGCCGGCGACGCCAACGCCGGCTTCTACCGCCCGCGTCCCGGGTTCGGGATCAGCGACCGACCCACCGGGTTCAGTGTGGAGGCGTACCGCTGGGGGGCGCTGACCGCGGGCGCCGCCGCCCGGACCCTCTCGCTGCTGTTCCTGCTGCCGTTCATGCTCGTCAACCTCGCCGCCTGGACCCGGCCGGCGACCGGCGGGACCGGCGGGCTGATCGGCCCGCTGTGCCGGCTGCTGGCCGGCACGATCACCTCCGCCTTCGTGCTCTCCCTGGTCGGGATCAGCATCGACGTCGTCGGCTGGCAGTGCGTGCCCTACCATCCGTGCCTGCGCGGCCGGCCCTACCTGGGCTGGCTGGCGCACCTGCCGCTCGGGCCGCGACTGGCGATCCTCGCGCTGGTGCCGATCGCCGGGCTGTGGCTGCTCGGCTGGCTCGGCAAACGCTCCGCCCAGACGTTCGAGGCGTTCTCGGCCAGCCGGGGCCAGACCCGCGTCAGCGGCGGCGAGGACCAGATCGACCTGCCCGGATTCTGGAACGACGCGCTGGTGGTGCAGCGGCTACGCGCCCTGCATCTCGCGATCGGTCTCGGCACCCTCAGCGCGCTCCTGCTCGCCGCACAACTGAGCATCCGCCCCACGCCGCTGGCGTACGTCGGCTATGTCCTGTCCATGCTACTGCTGGCCGTCGGGGGCATCCTGCTCTGCCTGCCGGCGCGGATCCCGACCGAGGGCCCGGGCCGGGGACCGGTCGACCTGCGGGGCATCCGGGCCCTGCGGTACGCCGTCATCGGGCTCACCGTGCTGGCCCTGACCTACACTGCGGTGCCGCTGGAACCGGAACCACCGCGCGGGCAGCTACCCGGCTACGAGACCACGGTCGCCTCCCTCGTCGCGGTCCAGGCCGGACTGCTGGTCGCGCTGGTCATCACCACGTTGCACCAGCGGAGGCGCAGCTCCGGCAGGCACGGGGCCTGGATCAGCGGACTGACCGCCCCGGTGATCGCCGCCGCGGCGATCGCCGCCGGGTACGGGTTCTCCGCCGCCCTGGTCTACCGGGTCGCCGACTTCCTGGACCGGGGCGACATCCCGAACCCGGTCCGGCCGAACCCACCCGGCGCACCGCCGCTGGAACCACCCGTCACCTACCGCTGGGCGGCGCTGGCCGGGCTGGCGGCGATCCTGGTGGTCGCGGTGGCGACGCTCTGGCGGAGCTGGACCACCCGGCGTCGACGCCGCCGCCTGGCCGACCACATCGTCGGGCGGGACTTCCCCGGCCCGCCGGCGGAGGCCCGGTCCCGCCGGACCGCGGTCCGCGAGGCCGTCGCCAGCTCCGCGTTCACCGAGCAGCTCGGACCGGTCTTCATCGCGTTCCTGGTGCTGTCGCTGCTCGGGGTCGCGACTGCCGCGCTGGACCTGCTCGGCATCGGGCCGTCGCAGCTGAGCAGCCGGCTGTTCGGCACCGACGGCACGGCCACCAGGAACCTCGCGCTCCTCACCGACGTCGGCATCTACGTGATCGGGATGATCGCGCTCGGGATCCTCCTGCTCGGGCTCCTCTCCTACCGCTCGCAGGGCACCCGACGCACGGTCGCGGTGCTCTGGGACCTCGGCACCTTCTGGCCGCGTACGGTGCACCCGTTCGCGCCGCCCTGCTACGCCGAGCGGGCCGTGCCGGAGCTGGCCAAGCGGATCGTCGGGCTGAGCCACGGGGGCGGGGTGATCCTTTCCGGGCACTCGCACGGTTCCGTCATCGCCGCCGCCACCCTGCTCCAACTGCCACCGGAGGTGCTGCCCCGGGTGGCGCTGCTGACCCATGGCAGCCCGCTGCACCGGATCTACGCCCGGGTCTGCCCGGCCTTCCTGGGCGACGGGGTGCTGACGGAGGTCGGCGAACGGGTCGGCTGGCGGTGGGTGAACCTGTGGCGGGACACCGACCCGGTCGGCGGCCCGATCTTCTCCGGGCACTGGCCCGGGGATCGGCCCCGGACGCCCGGACCGGCGGGCGCGGTCGACCGACGGTTGCGCGATCCGCGCGGGATCACCGTGCCGGAGGACGACACCGTCCCGCCCCCGATCGACGGGCACTGGCCGTACCACACCGACCCGACGTACGAGGCGGCCGTGCGGGAACTGGCGGGGCGACTCGAACCCGCAGCCGGCTCGGCTCCGGCCCCGGCAACGGGAGCGTGACGTGCGGGCACCGGTGGCGGACGACAGGACGGTGCCACCGGCCCGGCCATGGTTGGCCAGCACCCTGCTGACCGGTGCCGGCCTCGTCGACATCCTCACCGCCTACGCCAACACGCTCACCGATCCGTACGTGGTGCTGGCCGAGGACGGCACCCACCACCTCGACATCACCGGGTGGGCCTGGCTGCACCTGGCCGTCGGCGTCGCCACGCTGCTGGCCGGGTTGGCGGTGCTGACCGGCGGACGGCGGTGGGCCCTGGTCGGCATCGGCGCCGCCGTCGCCGGGATCGGCACCGGCGTCGTCCTGCTGCCGTACCAGCCGGTCCGGGCGGTGATCGCCATGGGGCTGTACGCCGTCGCGGTCCGGCTGCTGGTGCGACGGCTGCGGGCCCGCGCCGACGAACAGCTTCCCGCCTCGCGGTAGCTCAACGGTCCTCGCGGTAGCTCAGCCGTCCTCGCAGATCCGGCCGGTGCGGGCCGGATCACCCTCGCCCTCCGCGGCCCAGACCGGGTTCAGCGACAGCAGCAGCGGCGGTGCCTGCCAGGCCGCGCCCACCCGTTGCAGCAGGTCGTACTCGCGCTGTGGCTCGTTGACCGGGTCACCGGCGATGAAGTCGACAAGCCGGTCCTGCACGGTCTGCCGGCCGAGTAGGCCGCCGTGGAAGGCCGGCTGCTCGTAGACGGGGATGCGCGCCTGCTGGCCGGGCGGCGTCTCGATCGCGCTGACCGTCGGCAGGAAGGCGATCATCCGCACTCCGGGGACGGGGCAGAGGGTGCGGTTGCGGTAGAACGGCGCGTTGTCCATGACCGAGCGGACGAAGGGTTCGTCCGGGTTGCTGTCGACCTCGCGGAACAGGTTCGACGCGCCGAAGAGCAGGCGCAGTTCCCAGCCGGTCGCCACGCCCCAGCCGGAGTGTCCGGGCAGCGGATAGTACGCCCGCGCGGGACGGATCAGCGGGCTGAACAGCAGGGCGGTGTCCACCGGCGACGCCTGCGGTCGCTGCTCCAGGTAGGTGCGGATGACCATCGCGCCCTCGCTCTGCCCGACCAGCGCCACCGGCCGGCCGGTACGGCGGTGCACCACGTCGACCTGCGCGGCGAGCAACGCCGCGCTGGAGCCGAGCGTCCGGTGGGTGGCGTGCGGCCCGTACGGCCGGGGCTGGCCCTGTTCGTCGAGCCCGAGATAGGAGAAGCGCGACACCCGGGGGTCGACAGGTGGTGTGCCGTCCCAACTCGAATCGTGGCCGGCGAGGACGATCACCGCGTGCCGGACCCGGTCGGACAGCGGTTGGGTGAGCACCGGCGGTCGCCACTGCTGGTCGCCGCCGACCGCCAGGCCGATCACGCCCTGCGCCGCCACCGCCGCGAAGACGACGAGGACGATCATCACCGGCGCCACCGGAACCCGGGCCCAGACAATCCGCGCGGGACGCACCGCGGCGTGGATGGTCTGCCGCCAGAGCAGACCGTTCGCCACCCCGGCGAGACCGGCGAGCGGCACCTCGGCCCAGGGCGGGGTGCCCGCGATCAGGGCGCCGGCCAGGGTGAGCACCACGAAGTTCAGCGCCGGCCAGCCCACCAACGCCGGCGACGGCAGCCCCCGCCACCAGCCCGCCACCACCCCGGCGCGTTGCAGGAAGGGTGCGAGCAGCAGCATCGGTAGCAGCGCGGCGAGCAGGTACCAGGAGAGCGCCACCACCGAGAACGCCACCGCGAGCGCCGCCCACGGCGAGACGACCACGGCGATGAGCGCGGCGACCGCCAGGTTGCGCCGCAGCAGCCACCGCCACCCCGGTCGGGGCAGATCAGCCGGCCAGGCCAGCATGGTCAGGCCGGTGGTGACCAGGCCCCGGAACCCGAGCACGGCCAGCAGTCCGAGCAGAAAGGTCCACCACGAGTCGTGGTAGACCAGCAGCCAGCGCAGGTCGTGGTACGAGTCGTACGGCCAGACGGCGGTGACCTGCGGTGACAGCGGCCGGGCGGCCTGGAAGCCGACGCCGAGCAGGATCGCGGCCTCCACCACGGCCGGTACGGTGGCGAGCACGAGCAGCCAGGTCAGCCTGCGCCTCTCCACCGTGTTTCCCCCGTTCTCGCTATCGACAGGATCTCCCGACAGCGGCGGTGCGTGTCCCTTTTCCGCGCAGACCGGCGGCACACCCCGTCGCGGAGCTGTCGCGGTACGCGGTCGCCGCGACGCCACGACGTGGTCTCCGCCGCGTCACGTGGCGGGCTGTCGTACTCCTCCGGCAGGATGCAGGGCGTACCGACCGCGACGACCAGCCGAGGAGGAGTTGCCCGATGACCGACGAGGGTTTCGACGGCCCGGGCGAGGGGGTCGGTCGGGTGCTCGGCACCGCCGACGCCACTCCGTTGCAGTTCTGGACGGCGGTCTCCCCCGGCAACTACCTGCAGCTCGACGACGTCGTGGTGACCCGCCGTGAGCTGCCCGACCGCGAGCCGGTGACGATCGCCGGCGTGGTCACCCAGGTGCGGGCCCGGCACGAGGGCGCCCAGTTCGACTCCGACGTGTTCGCCATCGCCGACGGCACGCTCCCGGCGCAGGTGCAGGAGGCAGCCGAGATCACCACCACCCGGGTGGACCCGGAGTTCTACGTCCCGCCGCAGCCCGGCGCGGTGGTGCACCGGGCCGAGGGCGACGCGCGCGCCCGGGCGCTGCACTTCGACCGGATGGAACGCCGGGTGCCGATGGGCACCGGCCGCGACGGGGTGCCGGTCTACCTCAACGCCGACTTCCTCGACGGCACCCGGGGCGCGCACGTCTCCATCTCCGGCATCTCCGGGGTGGCCACCAAGACCAGCTTCGCCACCTTCCTGCTCTACTCGGTGTTCCGCTCCGGGCAGCTCGGCGGCGACGCGGTGAACGCCAAGGCGCTCATCTTCAACGTCAAGGGCGAGGACCTGCTCTTCCTCGACCATCCGAACACCCGGCTGGACGACGCCACCCGGGCCGCGTACGCCCGGCTCGGCCTGATCGCCGACGCCTTTCCCGACGTGCGGGTGTACGCCCCGCCCCGGGTCGGTGACTCCTCCGGCACCCCGGACGTGAGCAGCCGGTTGACCGGCGTGGACAGCTTCTACTGGACGCTCACCGAGTTCTGCGAGCACCGGCTCCTGCCGTACGTCTTCGCCGACGCCGACGACGAACGCCAGCAATACACAATGGTGGTGCACTCCGTCGCCGCCCACCTGGCCCGGTACGCCCAGCCCGCCGACGGCGGGGTGAGCATCGACGGGGTGCGCCTGGGCAGCTACGGCGACCTGGTGGACCACATCGTCGAGCAGCTCAGCGACGACGAGACCCGGGGCGACTGGGCGGGCAGCGCGGTCGGTCTGGGCACGGTGAACGCCTTCGCCCGCCGGCTGATCGGCAGCAAGAAGGACCTGTCCCGGCTGATCCGGGGCGACCTGGCCACCCGCCGCCCGCACTCGATAAACACCGCGGAGAGCGCCCAGGTCACCGTGGTCGACCTGCACAACCTGCCGGACCGCGCGCAGCGGTTCGTGGTCGGCGTGACGCTCAAGAGCGAGTTCGAGCGCAAGGAGAAGGCAGGCACCGCCAAGCCGCTGCTCTTCGTGGTGCTCGACGAGCTGAACAAGTACGCCCCCCGGGAGGGCTCCTCCCCGATCAAGGAGGTGTTGCTCGACATCGCCGAGCGGGGCCGTTCGCTCGGGGTGATCCTGATCGGCGCGCAGCAGACCGCCAGCGAGGTGGAGCGGCGCATCGTCACCAACTCGGCGATCCGGGTGGTGGGCCGGCTCGACCCGGCCGAGGCGTCCCGCCCGGAGTACGGCTTCCTGCCACCCGCGCAACGGCAGCGGGCGCTGCTGGCCAAACCGGGCACGATGTTCGTCAACCAGCCAGACATCCCCGTCCCGCTCTGCCTGGAGTTTCCCTTCCCGGCCTGGGCGACCCGCGTCTCCGAGGCGGGTGCCGCGCCGTCGCAGACCCTGCGTTCGATCACCCAGTCCGCCGACCCGTTCGCGGTGGTGGGCTCCGGCGGTGGCGCCGACGACGACATCCCCTTCTGAGAGGGCTGGCAGTGATGAGCGCGAGGAGTGCAGCGAAGCGGAGCCCCGCAGTCGCGAACGAAAGGCAGGGACAGTGAAGATCCTGCACACCTCGGACTGGCACGTCGGCAAGGTCCTCAAGGGGCAGTCCCGGGCCGAGGAGCACAAGCAGGTGTTGGCCGGCGTCATCGAGATCGCCCAACGGGAGCGGCCCGATCTGGTGATCATCGCCGGTGACCTCTACGACACCGCCGCGCCGACCGCCGAGGCGACCCGGTTGGTCACCCGGGCCCTGACCGCGCTGCGCCGCACCGGCGCGGACGTGGTGGCCATCGGCGGCAACCACGACAACGGGCCGGCGCTGGACGCGCTGCGGCCGTGGGCCGAGGCCGCCGGCATCACCCTGCGCGGCGGGGTACGCGAGGATCCGGCCGAGCACGTGGTCGACGGCAGCACCGCCGACGGGCAACGGTGGCGGCTGGCCGCGCTGCCATTCCTCTCCCAGCGGTACGCCATCCGCGCGGTGGAGATGTACGACCTGACCGCCGCCGAGACCACCCAGACGTACGCCGACCACCTGGGCCGCATCCTGGCCCGGTTGACCGAGGGCTTCGACGAACCGGACCGGGTGCATCTGGTCACCGCGCACCTGACGGTGGTGGGTGCGACCACCGGCGGCGGCGAGCGGGACGCGCACACCGTCATGGGCTACGCGGTGCCCTCCTCGGTCTTCCCGGGCACCGCGCACTACGTGGCGCTCGGGCACCTGCACCGCGCCCAGCGGGTGCAGGGGCCGTGCCCGATCCGATACAGCGGCGCCCCGCTCGCTGTCGACTTCGGCGAGCAGGAGAACGTCCCGTCGGTGACCCTTGTCGAGGTCACCGCGACAAGCGCGGCGCGGGTCCGGGAGGAGCCGGTGCTCGCGGCGACCGCCCTGCGCACGGTCCGCGGCACCCTGGCGCAGCTCGCCGAGCTCACCCCGCCGGAGGGCTGGTTGCGGGTGTACGTCCGCGAGCAGCCCCGCGCCGGGCTGCGTGAGGAGGTTCAGGAGCTGCTGCCGCGCGCGCTGGAGATCCGGATCGATCCGGAGCTGGTGCCGGCGCCGGGCAGCGGCACCCGGGTGGCGCAGCGCTCCGGCCGCTCGCCCCGCCAGTTGTTCGCCGACTATCTGGACAGTCGGGGGCACGCCGACGACGACGTCCGGCACCTCTTCGACGAGTTGCTGGAGGAGGTCGAGCACTGATGCGACCGATGCGGCTGGACCTGGCCGGTTTCACCGTCTTCCGGGACGAGACCACCATCGACTTCACCGACGCGGATTTCTTCGCCCTGGTCGGGCCGACCGGGTCCGGCAAGTCCACGGTGCTCGACGCGATCTGCTTCGCCCTCTACGGCACGGTGCCCCGCTGGGGTGGCACCCGGGGGTTGGGCAACGCCCTGGCGCCGTCGGCGACCGAGGCGCGGGTGCGGTTGGTCTTCGAGTCGGCCGGGGCCCGCTACGTCGCCACCCGGGTGGTGCGCCGCGACAGCCGGGGCAACGTCAAGACCGCGGGCGCCGGTTTGCAGCTGATGCCGGACGGCTTCGACGTGACCAAGCTGGACACCGGGCTCAGCCCGGAGGATCTGGGCGAGGTGGTGGCCGGCACCCCGGCCGAGATGGACGATGCGGTGCTGGCTGCGGTCGGCCTGCCGTACGAGCAGTTCACCAGCTGCGTGGTGCTGCCGCAGGGGCAGTTCGCCGACTTCCTGCACGCCCGGCCCGCGACCCGGCAGCAGATCCTGGTCAACCTGCTCGGTCTCGGCGTCTACGAGGAGGTCCAGAAGCGGGCCACCGTGCGGGCCGGGCAGGCCGAGGCGAAGCTGGAGGCGGTCGACCAGTTGCTCGCCGGGCTCGCCGACACCGACGACGCCACGCTGGAGCGAGCCACCGGCCACCTCGACCGGATGCGGGAGCTGGCCGAGGCGGTGACCGCCGCCGTACCGGAGCTGGACGCGGCGCGGGCGTCGGTGCGGGAGGTGACGACGGCGCTGACCGCGCTCGACGCGGAACTGGCCGAGCTGGCGGCGGTGCGGGCACCTGAGGGCGTGGCCGAGCTGGCCGCCACGGTGGCTGCGGCGCGGGCGGAGGCAGACGCGACGGCGAGCGCGGTGCTGCTGGCCGAGGAGCGCGAGGAGAAGCTGCGCGGGGAGCTGGCCGCCGCCGACGACGAGAGCACGCTGCGGTTGCTGCTGCGGGCGTACGCCGACCGGGAGCAACTCGCCGGCCAGGCCGAGCAGGTGCGGACCGCTCTCGCCGTGGCCGGCACGGAGCACGAGGCGGCGGTGGGGGCGCTGACCCAGGCCCGGGCGGCGGCCGAGCGCGCCGAGGAGGAGCTGGCAGCGGCCTTCCAGGCGCACGAGGAGGCGAAGACCGCCGACCAGGCGGCGGCGCTGCGGGCGCACCTGACCGCCGGGGACGACTGTCCGGTGTGTGCGCAGCCGGTGGCCCGGGTGCCGGCGATGCCGGCTGGTTCGGCGGTGGCCGGTGCGGTGGCCGCCGGCAAGGCCGCCCGGACCGCGAGTGAGGCGGCGAAGCGGCTGGTGACCGAGCGCGACACCGCCGCCCGGGAGCTGGAGCGGGTGCTGCTGCGCGCCCGCGCCGAGCACGACGGGCTCCAGGCTCGGCTGGCCGAGGTGGATGCGCGGCTGGCCGGCGCGGCGAGCGCCGAGACGCTGCGGGAGCGGCTGGCCGAGCAGGCCCGGCTGCGGCAGGTGCTGGACGAGGCGGCCGGGGCGGTGCGCGCCGGCCGGGACGCCGCGCGGCGGGCCCGGGGCACTGTGGACGCGGCGCAGGAGCGGCTGCGTGCCGCGTTGCGGCGCTTCGACGGCACCCGCGACACGTTGGCGCGGTTCGGGCCACCGGCGGCGGACCGGGACGACCTCGCCGCCGCGTGGCGGGTGCTGGCCGACTGGGCACGGACCGAGGCGCAGGCGCGCCGGTCGAAGCGGGCGGAGTTGGCCACCGCGGTCGCCGGGGCCGAGGCGGCGGCGACCGCCGTGGCGGGCCGGATCAGCGGCCTGTTCGCCGAGGCCGGGCTGGCGGCGCCGGACGACCCGGTGCGCGCCGCGACTGTCGCGCACGAGCGGGCCGAGGCCGACCGGCGCCGGTTGGTCGAGCGTCGCGAGCAGGCGGGCGAACTGCGGGAGCAGCGGGCCGAGCAGGAACGCCAGGCGCAGGTGGCGCGGGCGCTGGCCGGGCACCTGCGGGCCAACAACTTCGAACGCTGGCTGCTGGCCGAGGCGCTGGACCTGCTCGTCGACGGGGCGTCGGGGATCCTGCGGGAGCTCTCCGGCGGCCAGTACGACCTCGTCCACGACAAGGGTGAGTTCTTCGTCGTCGACCACCACGACGCGGGCCTGCGGCGGGGGGTGCGCACCCTCTCCGGCGGTGAGACCTTCCAGGCGTCGCTGGCGCTGGCGTTGGCGCTGTCCGAGCAGTTGGCCGGCATGTCGACGACCGCCGCCAGCCTGGAGTCGATAGTGCTGGACGAGGGGTTCGGCACCCTCGACGCGGCCACCTTGGACACCGTCGCGGCCACCCTGGAGAACCTGGCCGCCCGTGGGGACCGGATGGTCGGCGTGGTCACCCACGTGCCGGCGCTCGCCGAACGCATCCCGGTGCGCTTCGAGGTACGCAAGGACGCCCGCTCGGCCCGGGTGGAACGGACCGGCCGGTGACGCGGACGTGAGCCAGTTCTTCGTCGACACCTGGGATCCGGCCTACGGCGCGTCGTTCGAGGCGTCGGCGGCCGGCCCGGCCGCGCCGAGCAGCGCCCAGGTCGACGCCGATGCCGAACTGCCCGCGGTGGACTGGCGGGCGATCGGCCCCCGTCCCGGCGTACGGGCCCCGGACGTGGTGCTGCTCGTCGACGGGGTACGCCGGATCGACGCCAGCGTCTGGACGGCCGAGGAGGACGGCACCTCCTTCCCCGGCCTGGCCGCCTCGTACGCCGCCGGGGTGGTCCGCTGCGACCTGGAACGCGGGGCGGCGCAGCTGGCCGGCGCCAAGGTCGGCCGAGGGTTGTTCACCGCCAGCCCGTCCGCCGGCGACGTGGTCGCCGGCAACATCCGCTACCCGGTGCACCGGGTCAGCGGCACCGGTGAGTTGGCCAAGCTGCCGGCCGCGGTGCAGGGGCCGCTCACCGCCCTGGAGGTGGAGGTCTCCGGTGCCGCCCGCACCGACGGCGACCTGCTGGTGGTGGACGGTCCGTTGCGCAACCGGCGGCAGTTGCCGCGCACCCTCGGTTACATCAAGACCCAGCACAGCCAATATCTGGACGCCCGACTCACCGCCGTGGTCACCGGCCTGGCGCCCGGTCACCGTTCGCCGGTGTTCCGGCTCGGCACCGCCTGGGGTGGCTGGTCGTGGTATTTGCGACTGCCGGTCACGGCGGGTGCGCCCTGGGCCGGCATCGTCCGGCTGGAGTGCTCGGCCGAACTGGACATCACCGAGGCGATCGAGCTGGCGGACCTGTCGCTGGTCACCCTGCCGCGGTTCGCCTCCACCCCGTACAAGGACCCCCGCGCCCCGCAGAACCTGGTCCCGATCGCCGGGCTGGAGCGGCTGCTGCGTTCCCGACTGGGCGACGCCCGGCTGCTGCACCGCGCGTTGACCGCCGCCGCGCGAGCCCGCCGCTGATGGGCCGCCGCCGCGCGGGCCCGCCGCCGACGGGTTGCCGCTGATGGGGCGTCGCCGCGACACCGACCGGATCACCGAGCGGGTCGACACCGGGCTCGCCGAGCTGACGCCGGACCCGGACCGGCCCGGTTCGTGGACGTTGTCGCTGGACGGTGCGCCGCAGTCGCACGTGGACCTGACCGACCCCACCCATCTGGAGTTCGAGTACGTCCGTCGACTGGCCGCGGCGCTCGACCTGATCGCGCCCGCCGGGGCGCCGCTGCGGGTGCTGCACCTGGGCGGCGGCGCGCTGACCCTGCCTCGCTACGTCGCCGCCACCCGTCCGGGTTCGACGCAGCGGGTGGTCGAGGTGGATGGTGCGCTCGTCGAACTGGTCCGGCGGGCCCTGCCGTGGCCGGCGGACCCGCGCCTGAAGGTACGGGTGGGTGACGCCCGCGCGGTGCTCGCCAGCACCCGGGACGCCGGCTTCGACGTGGTGGTGGCCGACGTGTTCGCCGGTGCCCGCACCCCGGCCCGGCTGACCTCGACGGAGTACGCCGCCGAGGTGGCCCGGGTGCTGCGCCCGGCCGGCTGGTTCCTGGCCAATCTCGCCGACGGTCCACCGCTGCGGTACGCCCGCGGCCAGGTCGCCACCGTGCGTACGGTGCTGCCCCGGGCCTGCCTGGTCGCCGACGCCGGGGTGCTGCGGGGCCGCCGCTACGGCAATCTGGTGTTGGTCGCCGGCCGGCAGGACCCACCGGTGGCGCAGCTGACCCGCCGGGCCGCCGGCGACTGGTTCCCGGGCCGGGTGCTCGCCGATGCGCAGCTCGACCGCTTCGTCGGGGGCGCTTCGGTGGTGCGCGATGACAATGCCACCGACTCCACTCCCCCGCCGCCGGGAATTTTCTCCGTCCGGCGTTGATCCGTTCGGGAAGTCCGTGCGTACCACTCGGCAGCCATGCCCGTGGGGGGACGGCTTCTGTCAAGCGACGTCCGGAGGTCTGCATGCATGCACTGGCGGCCGGTTGGCGCGGCGACCGGGTGCGGGTGGACTGGATGTCCGCCCGGTCCCAGTCGCGGCCGACCACGTCCGACCGTGGGGTCGACTCCCGCGCCGTGTCTCGCCAGAATAGCCCGGTGACGCCGCGCCCCGCCCCTGGCCGCCATCAGGCTACGACCACCGAGGCCGCCCACTCCGACCAGTTGATCCGCACGCTCTACGCCGAGCACGCCGGGCCGCTGCTGATGTTCGTGATGCGACTGACCGGCGGTGACCGGCAGCGTGCCGAGGACATCGTCCAGGAGACGCTGCTGCGAGCCTGGCGCAACGCGCATCGGCTGGGCACGCAGGGGCAGGGCTCGCTGCGACCGTGGCTGGTCACAGTGGCGCGGCGCATCGCGATCGACGAGCACCGCAGTGAACAGGCCCGCCCGGCGGAGACGTACGACCGGGACCTGACCGCGTTCGCCGAGTCGGACGCCACCGACCGGGTGCTGCGTTCAATGACGGTGGCGGACGCGCTGCGGACGTTGAGCCAGTCGCACCGGGAGATCCTGGTGGCGACGTACTTTCGGGGCAGGACGGTGCCGGAGGCGGCCGAGGAACTCGGTCTGCCGCTGGGCACCGCGAAGTCGCGGGTCTATTACGCGCTGCGCGCGCTGCGCACAGCCTTGCAGGAAAGGGGGGTGACGGAATGAGCCGGGTAGACCACATGGACGTCGCTGCGTACGCGCTCGGCGTACTTGACGAACAGGACATGGAGCGGTTCGAGGAACACCTCGCCACCTGCTGGGCGTGCGCGTCCGAGTTGGAGTCGATGGTGCCGGTGGTCGGGCTGCTCTCCGACATCGACGCGGAGTCGATGACGGCGTTGGAGCAGACCCAGTCGAATCCGATCCTGCTCGATCGCACGCTCGTGGCGATGCGTACGCATCGGCGGCGGGCCCGGGTGCGGCAGATCCTCGCGACCGCCGCGGCCGTGGTGGTCTTCGGCGGGCTGACCGGCATCGGGTTCGCCAGTCTGACTCCGGAGACCCCGGGACCGAACCTGGGCGCCGGGCCGACCACCAACTCGTCCCTGACTCCGCCGAACCCGGGTTCGGGTGACCCGGGCGGGCCGGGTTTCGGCGGCAACGTGCAGGAGGGCGAGCGGGTCGACGGCACCGACTCGAACACGGGGGTGGAGGGCACCTTCTTCCTCGACTCGCGGGACTTCGGCACCATGGTCGCCTTCACTCTGAGCCGGCTGCCCGGTCCACGGGAGTGCCACCTGGCGGTGGTGCGGAAGAACGGCAGCACCGAGATCATCTCCAGCTGGTCGGTGCCGCCGGGTGGGTACGGCACCACGAGCAACCCGACGCCGCTGACCCTGTACGCGTCCACCTCGACCAAACTGGACGATGTGAAGCACTTCCGGGTGGAGCAGGTGAACGACAAGGGCACGGCCAGCGCGCTGCTGACGATTCCCGCGCCCTGACCCGTACGCCCCGCAGCACGGCCCGCCTCCATCCGGAGGCGGGCCTTTGTCGTCACACTCATGATCAATGTTGGCTGCCACGCACGGGATCGAAGTTCGGTTCAACGAGTCCAATGTGAAACTAGCCACCCTTCTGGCTTCAACCTTGACAGCCCCTTTCCACGTACTTCCCGGTGACTGACAAGCATGAGGAGGGCACGTGGCAAAGATGAAGCGGACCGTTGTCGTCGCGAGCGCCATGATCGCGCTCACGGCCTGCGCTCCCGCAGGCTACGACGGAGCGAACACCGGTGCGGCCGAGCCGGTAGCTGTCGCCGCGGCCGAGCCCACCGTGACCGTGGACCCCGAGGCCAGCGCCAACCCCGAAGCCAGCGCGGAGCCGGGTGCCTCGGCATCACCGGGCGCGGAGGCCGAAATCGACGCTCCCCTGCCCGACGGCGTCGAGCTGACCGTGAGCCTGACCGGCAAGAAGTTCGACCGGATGGGCAGCGCGGTGGTCAACCAGGACGGTTTCCTCCTGTACCGCTTCGACCGCGACACCAACGACCCGCCGTCGTCGAACTGCGTCGACGAGTGCGCCGAGGTCTGGCCGCCGGCGCTGACCGACGGCAACGCGGAGCTCAAGGGCGTCTCCGACGACGCGGTGGGCACCATCACCCGTGAGGACGGCACCCGCCAGATCACCCTCGACGGCTGGCCGCTCTACACCTACATCGGTGACAAGAAGGCCGGCCAGTGGAAGGGCCAGGGCGTCGGTGGCACCTGGTTCGTGGTGAACCCGGACGGCAGCAAGAACCTCGAGTGCCTCCCCAAGGGCACCCCGAAGGCCGTCGCCCCCCCGTCCAAGACCAAGTCGGACAGCTCGGACTCCGACTACTCGTACTGATCACCCCGTCGATCATGAGGTTAGCGGCAGTCTAGGAGATCGACTTCGCCGTCAACCTCATGATCGACGCAGGTGAGCGCAGGCCTCAGCCCCGGTGGGGGTTGGGGCCTGTCGTTTTGAGCGTGCGAGAGTGTGGCGGTGACCTCGACCGAGCCGGTGGCCAGCCGCGACCTGCGCCCGCCGGAGCACTTCCGGCTGGCGGCCTCGGTGCGTCCGCTCACCTTCAGTCCGTACGATCCCTGCGCCCGGATCGTGGCCGGCACCCTCTGGTGGGCCACCCGCACCCCGACCGGTCCGGCCACGCTCGCCCTGCGTCCGGCCGGCGGCGAACTGGTCGCCGAGGGATACGGGCCGGGCGGTGGCTGGGTGGTGGAGCGGGCCGACGCGATCGCCGGGCTCCGCGACGACCTGGGCGGCTTCGCCGAACTGGCCGCCGGCCATCCGGTGGTGGCCGAGTTGGCGAACCGGCACCGGGGGTTGCGGCTGCCCGCCACCGGACTGGTCTTCGGCCGGGTGCTGCGGGCGGTCCTGGAACAGAAGGTCACCGGCAAGGAGGCATACCGGGGGTACGCCGCGACCGTCCGCCACTTCGGGCAGCCGGCCCCCGGACCGGTACCACTGCTGCTGCCGCCGGAGCCGGCGGCGGTGGCCGCCAGCCCGTACTGGGTGTTCCACCCGTTCGGAATCGAACAGCGCCGGGCCGACACGCTGCGCCGCGCCGCCGCGGTCGCCGATCGGCTGGACCGCTGCGCCGACTCCGCCGAGGCCACCCGGCGGCTGACCGCGATCACCGGCATCGGCCCGTGGACCGCCGCCGAGGTGGTCCGCGTCGCGTACGGCGATCCGGACGCGGTGAGCGTCGGCGACTACCACCTGCCGAACACCGTCGCCTGGGCGCTGGCCGGTGAGGCACGCGCCGACGACGCCCGGATGCTTGAGTTGCTGGAGCCGTTCCGGGGGCACCGGGGTCGGGTCTGCCGGCTGCTGGAGACCGCTGGCGTGCACGCGCCGGCCTTCGGCCCCCGCGCCGCCATCCGCTCCTTCGCCCACTTCTGACCCGGCTCGCGCGGCGGGCGGCCGCGCGCGGACTCAGGCGGCCACGCGCGGATTCAGGCGGCCACGCGGCGGATTCAGGCGGCCACGCGGCGGATTCAGGCGGCCACGCGGCGGATTCAGGCGGCCACGCGGCGGATTCAGGCGGCCTCGTGCAGGTCGGCCAGGCTGAGTGGGGTACGCCGACGCAACAGCTCGGCCAGCTCGGCCACCGAGCCGGCCTCGCCGAGGACGTTCTTGCCGCCGCCGAAGCGGCGGGGATAGCGGTGCACCAACCGGTAGATGTACCGGCCCCGGATCAGCTCGACGCTGACCCGCCATCGCCCGCAACAACCGCAGACCCACTCCGACACTCCGCGAAAATAGCTCTGACCTGGTCTTTCTCGATTCGCCCGGGTGATGCGGAGACGGGCCTTCGGCGGACACGCCGCCCACCTGGCGACAGTGATCCGCCTCACCGTTGTCGGTGCCGTCTGGTTGACTGTCGCCGTGGAGCTGCCGATCAATTCGCCCGTGGAGCCGATGCTGGCCCGCAGCGTCGCGTCGATCCCCACCGGGCCGGGCATGACCTACGAGCCCAAGTGGGACGGTTTCCGCTGCATCATCCTGCGCGACGGCGACGAGGTGGAGCTGGCCAGCCGGGGCGGCAAGATGATGACGCGCTACTTCCCCGAGGTGGTCGAGCAGGCCCGCCGGCAGTTGCCGGAGCGCTGTGCGGTCGACGGTGAGCTGATCGTGATCCGCCGGGACGGGCCGGACGGTCAGCCACGGCTCGACTTCGAGCTGCTGGCCCAACGCATCCACCCGGCCGCGTCCCGGGTGAAGCTGCTCGCCGAGACCACCCCTGCCGATTTCGTCGCCTTCGACCTGCTCGCCATCGACGACGAGAGCCTGCTCGACGCGCCCTACCAGGCCCGGCGAGACCGGCTGGAGCAGGCCCTGGCCGGGGTGCGCCCGCCGGTGCACGTCACCCAGATCACCACCGACGCCGAGACCGCGCACCGCTGGTTCGACGTGTTCGAGGGCGCCGGGTTGGACGGGCTGATCGCCAAGCCCGCCGACCTGCCGTACGAGCCGGGCAAGCGGCTCATGTTCAAGGTCAAACACGCCCGCACCGCCGACGTGGTGGTGGCCGGTTTCCGCTGGCACAAGTCCGGGCCGGTGGTCGGCTCGCTGCTGCTCGGGCTCTACGACGACGCCGGGGTGCTGCACCACGTCGGGGTCAGCGCCTCGTTCACCATGGCCCGGCGCGCGGAGCTGCTGGAGGAGCTGGCCCCCTACCGCGACGCCGGGACGGAACACCCGTGGGTGCACGGCGACCACGAGCGGGGGCAACGCATCCCGGGTGGGGTCAGCCGGTGGACCGGCACCAAGAATCTGGAGTGGGAGCCGCTGCGCCCGGAGCTGGTGGTGGAGGTGGCGTACGACGCGATGGAGGGTGACCGGTTCCGGCACACCGCCCGTTTCGTCCGCTGGCGGCCCGACCGCGACCCGCGTTCCTGCCGGTACGACCAGCTCGACCGGCCGGTCCGGTTCGACGTCGACCAGGTCCTGCGCGGCGATCCGGCGGTCCCGGTCGGGGTCGCGCCCGACTCCGCGTAGCCTGACGGTCGAACCGATCACGGAGGCTCGCTCGTGACCCGTACTTCCGACCGGATCCGTCGCGTCCGGCTCACCGTGGCCGGCCTGGCCGCCGCCGCGGTGGTCGCCGCCGGCTGCACCCTGCCGGCGTTCGCGCCGCGCGCCGACGTCGAGGGTGAGGCCGCGCCGCCGGGCACCGCCCCCGGCTGGCAGCCCTGCCCGGAGGTGCCCCGGGAGTTGGTCGGGCGCACCGCGCCGGGGATGCGCTACGAGTGCACCCGGATCCAGGTGCCCCGTGACTGGGCCGGCAGCGCCGCCCCGGTGAGTCCCGGCGCAACGGCGAGTCCCGCCGGCACGGCGAGCCCCGGTGCGGGTGAGACCTTCGAGATCTCCCTGATCCGGATCCGCTCCGACGAGCAGCGCGACCGGATCGGCTCGCTCCTGGTCAACCCGGGCGGGCCGGGCGGATCGGGCGTGGACACCGCCGTCTACCTCACCTTCGGCGAGCAGTTCGGCGGCCTGCCCGACGCGGTGATGGAACGGTTCGACATCATCGGTTTCGACCCGCGCGGGGTGGCCCGGTCCAGTCCGGTGGAGTGCATCCCGGACGCCGACCTCGACGCCGCCTTCGGTTACGACCCGGATCCGGCCAGCCAGGAGTCGTTCGACGATTTCGTCGCGCTCAACCGGCGCATCGGGCAGGGCTGCGGCGACAAGTACGGCGACCAGTTGCCGCTCTACGGCACCGAGCAGGCCGCCCGGGACATCGACGCGATCCGCGCGGCGGTCGGTGACGAGAAGCTGACCTACCTCGGCTACTCCTACGGCACCCTGCTCGGTGCCACGTACGCCCAGCTCTTCCCGCAGCGGGTGCGGGCGCTGGTGCTCGACGGCGCGGTCGACCCCCAGCAGAGCCTGATCGAGGGCTCGGAGGGTCAGGCCCGGGGCTTCGAGCGGGCGTTCGACAACTTCAACAGCTGGTGCGCCGCGAACGCCGCCCGCTGCCCGATCGCCCCGGACGCCCGGGCGGCGGTGATCTCGGCCGTCGACAAGGCGAAGGTCTCCCCGGTCCGCGCCGCCGACGGCCGGGAAGCCACCGCCGGGTGGGTCTTCTACGCGGTCATCTCCTCGCTCTACACCGAGTCCGGCTGGCAGGAGTTGGCCCAGGCCATCGACAGCCTGGAGGGCGGCAACCCCGACGGGGTGTTCGGCCTCGCCGACGCGTACGCCGAGCGCGACGAGAACGGCAACTACAGCAACCTGTTCGACGCCAACCTGGCGATCAACTGCGCCGACGAAGAGAACCGGCCCAGCCTGGAGCGGATCCGCCAGTTGCAGTCCCAGTGGCGTACGCAGTACCCGCTGTTCGGCCCGGCCCTCGCCACCGGCCTGGTCTCCTGCACCGAATGGCCCGGTGCCGCCGACCCCTACCCCACCGGCCGCGCCGACGGCGCCCCGCCCATCC
>NZ_POTX01000470.1 GCF_003236305.1 Micromonospora endophytica
GGGCGGGGCGAGGCTGGCGCCGTCCACCGGCTGGCAGGGCAGCAGCCGCTGGGTCACCGTGCCGGGCACCTCGGCGAGCAGCCCGGTGAGCACCTCGACGGCCTGCCACCCCATCTCGCGGCGGGGGATCCGGAACCCGGTGAACTCCAGGTCGCTGCTGGTCGGCCGGGTCGGGTCGCCGAGCGCCAGGATGGACAGGTCGGTGGGGACGGTCAGGCCGCGTTCGCGGGCGGCGGCGGCCAGGGCGACGCCGTCGGCGTACTCCTCGACCAGCACGGCGGTGACTCCGGCGGCGAGCAGCGTGTCGAGCAGTTCGGCGGGGGCGCGGTCGGTGCTGTCGTGCCGGGCCGGCAGCCCGGCCGCCTCGACGGCGTCGCGGTAGCCGGCGAACCTGTCGGCGTGCGACTCCGGCCCGACGCCCTGACCGGCGTACGCCAGTCGGGTGTGCCCGGCGTCGAGGGCCCGGCGGACGACGGCGGCGGTGGCGGTGGCGTAGTCGGCGCCGACGTACGGCACCGGCCCGCCCGCGTCGTCGCGGCGGCCGACCGACACGAACGGATGCCCCTCGGCCACCAACCGGCCCAGTTCGTCGCGGTCCAGTGAGCGGCCGAGCAGCACGCAGCCGTCGGCCAGTCGCAGCCGGTTGTCGTCGTGGAAGATCCGCCGCCGGCCGCCGGTCACCGGGGCGCTGGTGAGCAGCAACAGGTCGCATCCGAGTCGTTCGGCGGACTCCTCGATGCCGACCAGGAACGGGTGGTAGAAATCGCCGGTGCCGGCGGGGAAGACCGGCTCGTAGGTGAAGACGCCGAGGATCCGGTTGTGCCGTGCGGCGAGCCGCCGGGCCACCGGGTCGGCGACGTATCCGGTGGCTCGGATGGCCTCCAGCACCCGTTCGCGGGTCTCCGGCGCGATCCGGACGCCGCCGTCGCCGCGGCCGTTGAGCACGAGGGAGACGGTGGCCTGGCTGACGCCGGTCATCCGGGCGATGTCCTGCTGGGTCACCCGCCTACGCGATCCGGTCACTTTCCGTGTCCATTCGTTTCGACGCTAATACGCATTAGCTACGTTGGTGTGAAATCCTGCGACCGCCCACGGCCCGCCGTCAACCCCTCTCGGGCCGAAAATCTCTCCGGATATTCAGCCGTGATAATTCGTATTAGCGTCTTGACGCCGCACCGCGCCCACCCGCAGACTCATCGATCACGAGGCCCGCTCCGGTATGGACATTCCCTCACGCACGGTCACCCGATGCCCGAGGTTTCCCCCGGCCCGCCGCCCGGC
>NZ_POTX01000471.1 GCF_003236305.1 Micromonospora endophytica
CCGCCGACGGCCGGCGTTCCCGCGGCGCGCTGGCGTGCCCTCCTGGCGGCGCACGAGGAACGCGCCGATTCGCTGACCGCGGCACACCGTGCCCGCCGGGCCACCGGGGAGCGCCACGCGATCGACGACTTCCTCTACGACTACTACGGCACCAGGCCGTCGGCGCTGCGTCGCTGGCATCCCGGGGTGGGGGCCGCCCTGGTGCCCGCACCGGACGGCCCCGCGCCGCACCGGCAGTGGCGGTGGTACGCCACCGACGCCGACGGGCTGGTCGGCTTCGACGCGGCGGCGTTCCTCGCCGACCGGGCCGACTCGGTGCGTTTCATCCACCGCCTGCTGTCCGCGATCGCGTCCCGGCCGGCTTTCACCGGCTGCTTCGGCCTGCACGAGTGGGCGATGGTGTACCGCCAGCGGGAACACCGCCATCCCCTTCCTCTGCGGCTCGGGCAGGCGGGCACCGACGCGGTGGTCGAGTCGCACCCGATCCGTTGCACCCACTTCGACGCGTTCCGGTTCTTCACCCCGGACGCGGTGCACCTCAACCGGGTCCGACCGACGCGGGAGAGCCAGGTGGAACTCGACCAGCCAGGCTGCCTGCACGCCGCGATGGACTGCCACAAGTGGGCGACCAAGCTGGGCCCTGCGGTCCCGGGTGAGCTGGCCCTCGACTGTTTCGAGCTGGCGCGGGACATCCGGCTGCTCGACATGCAGGCATCGCCGTACGACCTGTCCTCGTACGGGCAGCCGGCGGTGGCCATCGAGACGCCGGAGGGCAAGGCGGAGTACGTGGCTCGCCAGCGCGAGTTCTCGCATCGCGCCGGCGAGCTACGCACCCGGTTGATCAAGGTTTGCGCGGCGGTGCTCGGGTCGGCGGAGGTGGATGCCGGGCGGGCGCCTACCGCGCCGGTCAGGACCGGGAGCAGCTGACCGCCGGGGCGGTGTTGGTGCTGCCGGCGCTGCCCAGGAAACCGAAGGTGGTCTGCGCGCCGGGAGTCAGCGCGCCGTTCCACCCGACGTTGCGGGCGGTGGCCGTCACGCCGCTCTGCGTCACCTCGGCGTTCCATGCCTGCGTGATCCGTTGACCGTCGGTGAAGTCGAGCCGTACCACCCAACCGGCCGTGGCGGTGCCACCGTCGTTGCGCACGGTCACCTCGGCCTGGAATCCGCCCTGCCACTGGCCGGCCAGCCGGTACGTCGCCTGTCCCTTATACACATCT
>NZ_POTX01000472.1 GCF_003236305.1 Micromonospora endophytica
GGTGGTGGTTGATCTCGGTTGCGGCGGCACCAAGCAGTGGCCGGGCAACCTCGGCCTCGACATCTTCCCCGCGCCGGGCGTGGACGCGGTGGCCGACCTCTCCCGCTCGCTGCCACTTGCCGACGACTCGGTGGACGTGCTGTTCGCGGTGCACATCCTGGAGCACCTGCTCGACTTCCTGCCGCTGCTGGACGAGTGTCACCGGGTGCTCCGCCCGGGCGGCGTGCTGCACGTGATGAGCCCCTGGTGGGGTCATGTCAACGCGGTGGCCGACCCGACCCACGTTCGGCTGCTGGACGTGCAGACCATCAAGGGCGTCTGCGTGATGCGTCCGCCGGGTACGCCACGCTGGTATCCGCTGCATGCCAGCAGCGACGGCGCCTCGATCTTCGCCGATCTGACTCCCCTCGGCCCGGATGACGCCGGCCCCTCCCCCACCCACCTCGCCCGCTTCTTCGCCTGACGGCATGCAAGGAGGGGCCCCCTGTTAACGCCTGGTGTTGTATAGGGGCCCCCTCCTAACAGGTCTGAGCTGCGCACGCCCTGGACATCGACGATGTCCAGGGCTTTTCGTCTGTTTCCGCACAGGTAACCAATATTTCTCATTGGTTACACCGGACGGCAGCGCCGTTGATCGACACTGATCGCGCTCCGGTGACTCACCGGTAACCATCCCCACCGCCCACCCCCGCGGAGGTACCACCGTGCCCAGACGTCTCTTCACCCTCCTCGCCTCCGGCGTACTCGCGCTGCTCACCGCCCTCGCCGCGGCCGCACCCGCCGCCGCGGCCGTCACCCCCGCGCAGAAGCTGTCGGTGCTGTCCAGTTGGACCCAGACCAGCGCCAGCAGCTTCAACGCCTGGAACTCGGCCCGTCAGAACCGGGCGCCGTGGGCGGAGTACAACTTCGACTGGTCCACCGACTACTGCTCGTCGAGCCCGGACAACCCGCTCGGGTTCAGCTTCGCCCTCTCCTGTCACCGACACGACTTCGGTTACCGTAACTACAAGGCGGCTGGCCAGTTCAGCGCCAACAAGTCCCGCCTGGACAGTGCCTTCTACGAGGACCTGAAGCGGGTCTGCGCCACGTACAACTCGGTCGTCCGGCCGGCCTGCCTCAGCCTGGCCTGGACCTATTACCAGGCGGTCTCCATCTTCGGCTCGGTCGCCGCCGTGTCTCAGGCCGACCTCGACCGCGCCGCCCGCATAAAGGCCACCGCCGAACGCAACCCCCGCCCCTCATCGCCCCTCCGGCTCGATCATTGTG
>NZ_POTX01000473.1 GCF_003236305.1 Micromonospora endophytica
GGGCGGGTCCAGTCGGTGTCGGGGGTGGTCAGGCCGGCGCCGATCGCGGCCAGCAGGGCGTCGCCGTAGCTGGCCCCGATGGTCACCGCCGGCACCTCCTGCTCCCGGCCGGTGACGTCGCTGACGATCTGCGTCCAGAGTCCGCCCTGGGTGCCGCCGCCCACCGCGACCAGCCGCTGCACCGGATTTTCTGGCGTGTCCAGCAGTTCCAGGATCTGCCGGATGCCGAAGGCGATCCCCTCGTACCCGGCGCGGAACAAATGTGCCCGGTTGTGCCGCAGGGTCAGCCCGGCGATCACACCCCGGGCGTGCGGGTCGAAGATCGGGGTGCGTTCCCCGGCGAAGTACGGCAGCAGCAGCAGGCCGTCCGCGCCCGGTGGCACCGCCGCCGCCTCTTCGACCAGCGTCTCGAAGGGTACGTCTCCGACGAGTTCCCGCAGCCAGCTGGTGAGGCTGCCGGAGGTGGCCATCCCGGCGGCGAGGCAGTACGTGTCGGCGGCCACCCCGGCGGTGTTCCACAGTTGCGGGTGCCGGGCGAGGCCGGTCAGTTGCTGGACGAAGAACATGGTGGAGCCGTACATCAGCATCAGGTCGCCGGGGCGGCGGACGCCGACGCTCACCGCCTCGGCCCAGGCGTCCACGGTGCCGGCGCAGACCGGGGTGCCCACCGGCAGGCCGGTCGCCTCGGCAGCCGCCGGGGTGACCGTGCCGACGATCTCCGCTGACCAGGCCAGTCGGGGTGCGGGCAGGTCGGCCATGATGTCGTCGTACCAGGGCTGGTGCCACTGCTGGGCCGCGATGTCGTACAGCGGCACCGACTGGCTGGCGGTGTGGTGGTCGAGGATGTACTCCCCGGTCAGCTTCCGCACGATGTACGAGCTGGAGTTGTACCAGCGGGTGGCGCGGTCCCAGACCTGCGGCTCGTTGCGGCGTACCCAGAGGGCTTTCGGGCCGACCGCCTGGGTGGTGATCGGGCTGGCCGCCCGTTCCAGCACCGCGTCGGCGCCGTAGCGCTCGGTCAGCTCGGCGATCTCGGCGGTGGCCCGCATGTCGATGCCGTAGAGGATCGCCGGCCGGACCGGGGTGTCCTGTTCGTCGCAGAGCACCAGGCAGGGGCCGACGCCGCTGACGCAGACCGCCGCGATGGCCGCGCCCTGCGCGGCGGCGGTCAGCTCGGCGGCGATGGAGACCACGTCACCCCACCAGACCGCCTCGGCGTCGACCTCGGCCCAGCCGGGGCGGGGCAGCGACATCGACCGGGGG
>NZ_POTX01000474.1 GCF_003236305.1 Micromonospora endophytica
CGCTAACCTCATGATCAACGGCGGGAGTCGGGTGGGGGTGGGGTCAGGTGGTGAGGAGGAGGGCGGCGGTGGCGGCCAGGGTGCCGAGGAGGGCCAGGGCGGCGCTGGTGAGCAGGAAACGGGTCATCGGAATGGTCACCCGGGCGGCCCGGCAGCGCTCCAGCCACAGCAGGGTGGCGAGCGAGGCCCAGGGCAGGGCCAACGGCCCGATGTTGGTACCGACCAGCAGCGCGAGCAGCCGCTGCCGGTCGTGGGCCGGCAGCACCGCCTCGCCGGCCAGGTAGGCGGGCAGGTTGTTCACCACGTTGGCCGACAGCACGCCGGTGCCGCTCGCACGCAACGCGCCCCACACCCCGCCGTCCGGCCCGGCGAGCCACGCCATCAGGTCGTTGAGCCCGTGCTGACCGATCGTCTGGATCACCAGGAAGAGCCCGGCGACGAAGACCAGCAGCCGCCACGGCAGCAGCGCCGGGCGCAGTGTGCCGGGGGAACGGATCACGAAGGCGAGCACCAGCAACCCGGTGGCGACCGCCGAGGCGAGGCCGACCGGTACGCCGGCCAGGGTCGCGCCGACCAGGAGCAGGCAGCCGGCGAGCGCGGTGCGGTACAGCACCGGATCGTTCGGCCGGTGCACCGCGGGTGGGCGGAACCGGCCGTCGGCCGGCCGGTCCCGACGCCACCAGAAGCACCACAGCAGGACGGTGGTCACCGCGAGGACGGCCAGCTGCGGCAGCCACATGACTTTCGCGTACGCCAGCGGGTCGAGCCCGATCCGGTCCGCGGCCAGCAGGTTCGTCAGGTTGGACACCGGCAGCAGCAGGCTCGCCGTGTTGGCCAGCCAGACGGTGGTGACGGCAAGTGGTGCCACCGCCGTGCGCAGGGTGACCGCCAGCGCCAGCAGCACCGGGGTGAGCAGCACCGCTGTGGTGTCCAGGTTGAGCACGACAGTGGTGGTGGCGACGAATCCGACACAGAGCGCGAAGAGCGCCCGCCAGCTGCCCCGGGCCGCGACGGCCAGCCGGGAGGCGAGCACGTCGAAGACGCCGGCCGCGGCGGCCAGCTCGGCGAGCACCACCACCGTGCCGAGGAAGAGCAGCAGCGGCAGGATCCGGCCGAGGGTGGCGGCGGCGTCGGGGCGAGGCAGCAGACCGGTAGCGACACAGACCGCCCCGGCCAGCGCGAGCGCCACCGCGACCGCGTCGAGCGGGTGGAGCCGCAACCGCGCCGGTCGGGTCGGGGCGGGTG
>NZ_POTX01000475.1 GCF_003236305.1 Micromonospora endophytica
GCGTCGCGGACCGGCCCGGCCCCGTGCTCGGGCCAGCGGCCCCGCGCGGAACCGGCACGGTCGGCACGGTCGGCGCGGCCGGCGCGGCCGGCGCGGTCGGCGTCACTTTCGGGCCGGTCGCCCCGCGCGGAGCCGGTCCGCCCGGCGTCGCTTTCGGTCCGGCGGCACCCTGCGCAGCCGGTCCGGTCGGAAACGTGCTCGGGCCGGTCGCCGCGTGCGGAGCCGGTCCGGTCGGAAACGTGCTCGGGCTGGTCGCCGCGTGCGGAGCCGGTCCGGTCGGAAACGTGCTCGGGCTGGTCGCCGCGTGCGGAGCCGGTCCGGTCGGAAACGTGCTCGGGCTGGTCGCCGCGTGCGGAGCCGGTCCGGTCGGAAATGTGCTCGGGCCGGTCGCCGCGTGGTCGAGCCCATGCCGCTCGTCGTGCGGAGCCGGTCCGCTCGCTCCGCCTGCCGCCCGGCTGCCATAGGTGCCGCCTACGGTGGCCCGCCCCTGCGTCACCGCACGCCCCTTCCTGCCCGACCCGGCATGACGAACACCCACTCGCCGCGTCGGCACCGGCAACAGTGGGCTGCGCGGCTGCCTCCTAGACGGAGAGGACGCCCCCGGGCTGGACCGACGATATCCCAGCAGTCACACCCCATGGGTGCCCCCGCACCACGCCAGCGGTGCCTGACCAGCACTCGTCGGGCTGCCGCCTCGCACCGCCAGCGGGAAGCCTGCGGCGCGCGGGGACGATTGTCCTGAGGTCCGTGATTTCACAGCGAAATATTTGTTTCTCTGTGAAATCACGCCTTCCCGAGGATGTGCCCTCGATGGCGTCGCCGCCTTGCGGGGCGGGGACCTCGCTATCCAATGCGCTGTACGAGGCGTAGAAGCAACCGAAGCCACATCATCGACCAGTCCAGCCGGCGCGTGACCCATTGATCCACGCAACTTCGCGGAAAGTGCTGCCTCAAGCCCGAGTCGACACCGCATCTTCGCCGAAGTTGCGCCGATCGGCCGGTGCCGGAGTGCCGGAGTGCCGGAGCTTTCCCGAGGTTGCGGTGTCGGTTGGTGACCCGTTGGTGCTATCAGCTCCGTAGTGCCGAGGACAGAGGAACGGCCGCCCCGGGCCGGACCGGGCCGCGTCGGGCTGAGGCTGTGTCAGTTGGGCGGCCGGCGCCAGATCGCGTCGTCGGTGGGGTCGGTGGGTTGCC
>NZ_POTX01000476.1 GCF_003236305.1 Micromonospora endophytica
GGGTGAGGAAGGTGCGCCAGGCGGTGGGGGTGAAGGTGAGGGCCGGGCCGGTGGGGTCCTTCGAGTCTCGTACGGCCACCACGCCGGGCAGGTTGTCGGCGACCTCCACGCAGGCACCGCCGTTGGAGCTGCTGCGGGTGCTCTTGCGCCAGCGGGCGCCGGTCAGGTCAGCCATGCTCGCTCCCTGAGGAAGTCGATGGACTGGTCGCGCGGGAGCGCCACCGACCTGACGGTATCCCAGACCGCCCACAGTGGAGACACCTCTTTGGTGACCCGTCCCTCGGCCTGGTCGTCCAGGTAGCCGACGTCCTCGCCGTCCGGCATGCTGGCGATCACGAACTGCCCGGCCTGGCCCGGGTGTAGCCCGGCGGCCAGCGGCAGCACGTGCACCATGAGATTCGGTCGCTGGGCCAGCATGACCAGGTGGTCGAGCTGGGGGCCCATGATCTCCGGCGCGCCCCGGCGCAGCGCCGCCTCGTCGATCACGAAGACGGTCAACGGCGGCTGGGGCCTGTCGAAGACCGCCGCCTGCCGCTCCAGCCGCACCGCGACGTGCCGTTCGGCGTCGCCGACGAGCGGCCCGCAGGCGAGCACGGCGCGGGCGTACGTCTCGGTCTGGAGCAGTCCGGGGATCACGGATGATTCGTACCAGCGCAGGCCGGCGGCTTCCCGCTCGATCTGGGTCCAGGGCAGGAACCACACCGGTTCCCGTCGCCGCAGCGCCCCCGGCCAGAGATCCTCCATCTCCCGGCCCAGCAGCTTGGCCACCTGGGCCCGGTGCCGGGTCTGCGGCACCAACCCTGGGTTCATCCACCTCGCGGCGGTCTTCGGGTCTACGCCAACCTTGCCGGCGAGAGTGTCGGCGGTTAAGCCCGCCTCCATCATCGCCATCTGCACAGCCCGGTTCATGCAGCTCCCCCCAGATCGTCCACTATGCCCGCCATACACCTTCCTACGCCCAGTCACCTTCGCGCAACCCTCAGTGGTGGGCTGGCGTCATCCCGTAGCAATACACCCGTTCCGCCTCCCGGCGACGCCTGTCTCGCTCACGGCGACATCGCAACTTCGGGGAAACTGCGGTGTCGGTCGGAGGTGGAGGCAGCAACTTCACCGAAGTTGCGCGGATCCGGGCCGGGCCGAGCTGGGTCATGGCTGGGTCGGGCCGGGTGGGTGGCGGGG
>NZ_POTX01000477.1 GCF_003236305.1 Micromonospora endophytica
GTGGACTGGAAGCGACGCCTGCACCGGTAGGGCCGCACCCGCGGCGGTCAGCCGTAGGTGGGCTCGGCGTGCGGGCGGGCCTTCAGTTCGTGGAAGCCGGGGGTGGCGGCGACGAGGAGGGTGCCGTCCCAGAGCCGGCCGGCGGCCTCGCCACGGGGGACGCGGGAGATGACCGGGCCGAAGAAGACCACCGGAGCGCCGGCGTCGTCGTCGGTGGCGATGATCGGGGTGCCCACGTGGTCGCCGACAAGCGCGATGGCCTCGGCGTGCGAGGCGCGTACCGCCTCGTCGAACTCCGACGTGCCGGCCACCTCCACGAGCGCCGTCGGCAGGCCCGCGTCGGCCAGCACGGCAGCGAGGTCGCCCCAGCTGCCACCCTCGTGCACCCGTTTACCGTACGCGGTGAAGAAGCGCGCCAACCCGTCCTGCCCGTACCGCTGCCGCACGGCGGCGCAGACCCGGACCGGGTGCCACAGCCAGCCCTCGGTGTCGCCCTCCGGGTCGACGTCCCGGCCCTCGTTGAGCACGGACAGGCTCATCACGTGCCACCGCAGGGCGAGTGAGCGTACCGTCGCGGCCTCGACCAACCACCGCGAGGTGACCCAGGTGTACGGGCAGCTCGGGTCGAACCAGAAGTCCACGATTCGTGGTGTCACCGAGGCAACGTACCCCGGTCGTTGACGTCGAGCCGGTCAGGTTTGCGTACGGTCGTCGATCTCGGTGCCCGATTCGCCGGGTCGTGCGCCTATCGACTCCTCCGCGGCCCACCCGCCGGTGCTCTCGTCACCCAGGGTGAGGCTGCTGCGCGGCAGGCCGGCCAGCCCGGCCGGATCACGGGTCGGCTGGTCACCGTCCCCGGCGTTGACACCGGCCAGTCCGGCCCGGCGCAACATGTCGACAAGCTCGTCGTGTGGCATGTCGTCGGTGTCCGGAATCCCGGCACCGCGGGCGATGGATCGCAACGTCGCGAGGTCTTCGTCCCGGAAAGTCTCGGCCATGCCGCTGGCTTCCCCGGTTCACGACACGAAAACCCGTCCCTTGCCGGCGACCCTTACGAGGCTTTCGTTCTTACGTGGCAAACATTCGCTTGACATCGACGAAACAAGACACGTATGAAGATAAATGTTTCGATGCGACTCCGCGATCCCCAGCCCGAGCACCCACCCCAC
>NZ_POTX01000478.1 GCF_003236305.1 Micromonospora endophytica
CGCGCTCCCGGTACGCCAGTTGTTAAGAGGGGGCCCCGCCTATACACGAGGCGTTAACAGGGGGCCCTTCCTTGCGAGGGGGTGGGGGTGCGCGACCGGGCGGCGTTGGTGGCGCTGTTGCTCGGGCTGGCGGGGATCGGTTACCGGTTGTTCCTGGTGCTGGAGACCGTGCCGGTGGCCAACAGCGACGAGGCTACGTTCGGGCTGGCCGCGTGGCACATCGCGCAGGGCCGGGAGTTCCCGGTGTTCCTCTACGGCCAGCACTACATGGGCATGCTCCAGTCCTACCTGGCCGCGCCGCTGATCGCGGTGACCGGGCCGAGTTGGCCGGTGCTGCGGCTGCCGGTGCTCGTGCTCTACGCGCTGTTCCTGTGGCTGATGCACCGGTTGACCCGGCGGATCGGCTCGCCGTGGTTCGCCACGCTTGTGGTGGGGCTGCTGGCGCTCGGCAGCGAGCGGGTCGTCCGGGACCAGGTGACCACCGTCGGTGGGCGGCCGGAGGTCAAGGTCGCGGTGCTGGTGATGCTGCTGGTGGTGCTGGGTCTGGCCCAGCGGACCGTGCGACGCCGGTGGCTGGCGGTGGGTGGTTTCGGGCTGCTCGCCGGTCTGGCGCTCTGGTCGGACTGGCTGATCGTGCCGTACCTGGCGGCGGCGGGGCTGGCGCTGGTCTGGGCGTTGCGCCGGGAGTTGGTCGGCCTGGCCGGGCTGCTGCTGGTCGCCGGGTTCACCGTCGGCGTCGCCCCGATGATCTACGACAATCTGGTCGCGCCGCCCGGCAAGGACTCGCTGTCGGTGCTGCGTTCCGTCAGCGGCGGCTCCGGGGCACACCCACCGTGGGCGCAGCGGTGGGCCGGCGGGCTGCTGGAGGGGGTGCCGCTGGCCTCCGGGCTCTGCCCGCTCACCGGCTGCGAGCGGGGGCAGGAGTGGTTCGGCCTGCTCTATCCGGTGCTGCTGGTGGTCGCGGCGGTGCTCGCGGTGCGCGCGTACCGCCGGGCGAGCGGCAGGTCCGCGCGGGTCGGGCCGGTGCTGCACCTCGCGCTCGTCGTCGGTGCGGCGTTGACCCTGCTGTCGTACGTGCGCAGCCCGCTCGCCGCGACCGATCCGCTGGGCAACGCCCGCTACCTGTCGGTGCTGCAACTGTCGCTGCCGGCGGTGT
>NZ_POTX01000479.1 GCF_003236305.1 Micromonospora endophytica
CCCCCGGGTGGAGCCGCCACCCCCGGGTGCAGCCGCAACCCCCGGCGCAGCCGGACCGGTCGCCGTCCCTGGCCCGCTTGCCGTGACCCGCTCGTGCTCTCAGCTCGACAGGCGCGCATTCCCCTACATTCGCCCTGGGCCGGGGACGTGCCAGCAGGGCAGCCACACCCTGATATCAGCCCCCTGGTAAGCGACAGAAATGGCGACCAGGCGCTCAACACGTGCGGTCCCCGGGGCGATCGCGTACGAGTCGATACGGGACAGCGCGGAACGGTCCGGCGGACCTAGAGTGGCGGCTACTTTGTCGATCTAGGAGGGCCGCGTGTCCGAGCCACCACCCGCCGGGCATCCATCAGGGGCGGGGTCCGAGCCGACACCCGGCCATCCCTCAGCTGAAGCACATGCTGGCGACGTGCCTGTCCCTGCCGGCGCCGCCACGGCGGATCCGCTGGGGGCACCTCAGCTACTGGTAGTGCCGCCCACCGCGGGCCTGTCACCCATCGTCTGGCCCGGGCCGGCCGACCAGCCAGCCTGGGCCATTCCGGTGACCGTTCCGCCCGGCACCAAGGGCTACGCCATTTTCCTCCCCTTGGTGCCAGCCGATGCAGTGCCGGCGAATGAGGTCGCGGCCGGCGCGGCACAGGCCGGCGCGGCACAGGCCGGCGCGGCACAGGCCGGCGCGGCACAGGCCGGCGCGGCACAGGCCGGCGCGGCACAGGCCGGCGCGGCACAGGCCGGCGCGGCACAGAGCGGCGCGGCACAGGCCGGCGCGGCACAGGCCGGCGCGGCGGAGGCCGGAAAGGTCGCGGCTGGTGCGGTGCCGACCGCCACCATGGTGGACCCGCCCACGGCACCCGACTCCGGAACGGCCAGCACGGACCCGGTCGACCTGGGGACAGCCAGCCCGACGACAACCGGCGCGGAAACGCCGTGTCCGGAGACGGCCGGCGCGGAACCCACGCCGCCGGAAACCACACCGCCGGCCCCGACGACAGCAACACCGACGACGGGGGCAACGGCAACGGGGGCACCGATAACAGGGCCACCGGCTGGTTGCTCGCCCGGGCGCTGGACTCCGTGCTGCCGGCCGGGGTGCTGTCGTTGCTCACCGGCGGCCCCGAGACCGGCGCGGCGCTCGC
>NZ_POTX01000047.1 GCF_003236305.1 Micromonospora endophytica
CCCGCGCCCGCCGTGCCCCCCGGGGGCACGTGCCCTGCCGCGCCGTACCCGGCCGTCGATCATGCACTTTTCGCCCTGGCAAATAGGGGTAAAAGCCGCGTATCAGCGACCGAAAGTCCAAGATCGGCGCATTTCGTTCGTGCTGAAGAGAGAGAAGATCATGGGATTCGAGCTGCTCGCGGGGACGCGGGCGCCGGTACGGGTGTGGACCGACCCGTACGCGATCGAGCCGCAGGCCGCGCGGCAGCTGCGCAACATCGGGGCGCTGCCGTGGGTGCAGGGCGTCGCGGTGATGCCCGACGTGCATTTCGGCAAGGGCGCCACTGTCGGTTCGGTGATCGCGATGCGGCAGGCGGTGTCGCCGGCCGCGGTCGGCGTGGACATCGGCTGCGGCATGTCGGCGGTGCGGACCTCACTGACCGCCGACGACCTGCCCGACGACCTGGCCGGGCTGCGCCGGGCCGTCGAGGACGCGATCCCGGTCGGCTTCGCCCAGCGCGACGACCCGGTCGACCCGCGCCGGGTACGCGGGCTGGAACAGCGCGGCTGGGACGACTTCTGGCGCCGCTTCGCCGATCTCGACCGGCGGGTGGCGCAGCTGGAGACCCGCGCCCGGCGGCAGTTGGGCACCCTCGGCGGCGGTAACCACTTCATCGAGATCTGCCTGGAGCAGGGCGGCGCCGACGCCGGCCGGGTCTGGCTGATGCTGCACTCCGGGTCGCGCAACATCGGCAAGGAACTGGCCGAACGGCACATGGCGGTGGCCCGCCGGTTGCCGCACAACGCCGGCCTGCCCGACCCGGACCTGGCGGTGTTCCTCTCCGGTACGCCGGAGATGGACGCCTACCGCCGGGACCTCTGGTGGGCGCAGGAGTACGCACGGCGCAACCGGGCGGTGATGCTCGCCGTCCTGATGAACCTGGTGCGGGACCGGTTCCCGCAGGTCGGCTACGACGAGCCGATCAGCTGTCATCACAACTACGTGGCCGAGGAGCACTACGAGGGGGTGGACGTGTTGGTGACCCGTAAGGGCGCGATCCGGGCGGGCCGCGGCGACCTGGGCATCATTCCTGGATCGATGGGCACCGGTTCGTACATCGTGCGCGGCACGGGCAACGAGTGGGGGTACTGCTCGGCCTCGCACGGTGCGGGACGTCGGATGTCGCGGGCTCAGGCCAAGCGGACGTACAGCACCGCGGACCTGGCGGCGCAGACGTCCGGGGTGGAGTGCCGCAAGGACGCCGGGGTGATCGACGAGATCCCCGGCGCGTACAAGGACATCACCGAGGTGATGGCCCGGCAGGACGACCTGGTCGAGGTGGTGGCATACCTCAAGCAGGTGGTCTGCGTGAAGGGTTGACCTGACCCGACCGGCGCCCGTGGGGGGTTGCGGGCGCCGGTCGTACGCCCCGGACCGGCGCGCCGGTCACACGCTGCGCAGCAGCGCGTCCAGCGGGCGCGGCAGGGCGTCCCGGTCGGCCGCCGCCTCGACCAGCAGGCGCGCGTACCGCAGGTTGCGTTGCGAACTGCTGCGCAGGAACCGCCACAGCTGCGCTTCGGCCTTCCGGCCGCGCCAGGCGGGCTGGCTCTGGAACGAACGGAACGACCGCAGATCGCCCTGCGCCTCGAAGAGCGCCTCCACCGCGGCCACGCCGACCGCCCGGATCAGCTCCTCCTCCAGGTCGTCGAGGCAGACGAAGAAGCCGAGCCGCTCCATCTCGGCGCGGGTGCGGGGCGACCCGACCCGCCCCAGCTCCAGCCCGCGCCGGAAGATCTCCTCTTCGCGCAGGTCGCAGAGTCCGGCGAGGCGTACCCGGGTGACCAGCGGCCCTAGTCCGGTGAGGAAGCGCCCGATCGCGTGTGCCCCGCCGATCGGCACGGTCACCACCCGCTCCGCGGCGAGTTCCCGGCCCCGGCCCCGCGCGGCCGTCTCCAGCGCGATCTGGTCGCTGATGCCCTCGACCAGCACCACGGCCTCGGCCGACTCGATCTTCGCCAGGGCATCGGCCGTCGCCCGGAGCGAGCCGGCGTTGCCGCCCAGGGGGCCGTCCACCGTCCCGCGAGCGGCTGCACGACGTTCGGTGACCGCCATCATGATCTCCCGTCCGGTCGGGCCGGTAGCGCGTGTCGCTGCCGCAATCATCCGTCAGGTACGCCGGCGGCCGGTAGGTTGCACAGTCGTGGGCAGCGCCGAGGAGGTTCGCGGGGCCCTGGTGTAGCGGCCGGAGCGGCCCGCGCCCGCGGTGCCCGGCTCGCCCGCCACGCCGGGCTCGCCGCGCTGAACAGGCAACTGTCCTTTATGGTCGCTCCGCGCGCCGGTGCTGTCGCAGGATGTCATAGGCTGCCGTCCGGTGGTGAGCCGGTCGAGGAGATCCATGTCGAGCGCTGTCCGTATTCCGCTGCGTCGGTTCGCGGCACGATGCCAGGCCGTCGTCGGTGCCGACTGGTTCAACCTGGCCAGCTTCGCGGTGGTCATCGTCAACGCGACAGCGCTGGGTCTGGAGACGTACGGGGGCGTGGTCACGGCCGTGGGCAGCGCGCTCCGGGCGGTCGAGTACGTCTGCCTGACGCTGTTCGTGGTCGAACTGCTGATGCGGTTCGGGGCGCACGTGCAGGCCCCGCTCGGGTTCTTCCGCAACCGCTGGAACGTCTTCGATCTGCTCATCGTCGCCGCGCCGCTGCTGCCCGGCGTACGGGAGAACGTGACGCTGCTGCGGCTGCTGCGCCTGGCCCGCATCGTGCGCGCGTTCCGGCTCTTTCCCAGTCTGCGGGTGATCCTGGTCGGTATCCGCCGCAGCCTGCCCGGTCTCGGCAGTTTCCTGCTGGTGACGGCGCTGCTGCTCTACGGGTACGCGATGCTGGGCTGGATGCTGTTCGGCACGTCCTATCCGGCGGAGTACGGCACGGTCGGGCAGGCCATGCTGACGCTGTTCCTGCTGCTGTCGCTCGACGGCATCACCGACACGCTGGAGGCCGGCCGGGAGGTCACCGAGTGGGCGGTGCTGTACTACGTCTCGTACATGGTGGCCGCCTGCTATCTGCTCACCAACCTGCTGGTGGGCCTGGTGCTGACCGCCCTTCAGGAGGCGCATCAGGACGAGCTCGCCGAGGCGCGGCGCGGCACCGGGGCGGCGGGCAACCACGCCGAGGACGAGCCGTCGGTCCGCGAACAGCTGGCCCGGGTTCAGGCGATCATCACCGACATCGAGCGGCGACTGCCCGATTCGGACCTCACCGGCGGGGTGGCAGCCGTCCCGCCACCGGCGCGCGGCGGCGCCGTGTCCGGGGCGGATGTCGGCACCCTGGTGCTTCCTCCGCGCCGGGTGGCCCGGCGAACCGGCACAAAGGCACGCCGCAGGCGACGGTGAGGCCGTGCCCTCGTCGCCTCCACTGTCACGTCAATCGCGGTGTGACTGTCACCTGACGTGTTGGCTGGCGGACAGGGGCGACGGCTGGTTCGGGAAGCGGACGGTGCGCAGCAGGGTGGGCACGACCCAGGGCCGGCGACCGTGAATTCGTACCCCGCCGCTGAGAACGGCCCGAAGCTTGCCGATCCGTCCGAACATCATCAGGTTGAACACCGCCGGATCGACGGTCACCGTGGCGTCGGCGTCGGGCGCCGGATCTTCGACGGTGACCCGGCCCCGGTGCAGCACCAGCGTCACCGCACGGGTGTGCGGGGAACGGATCCGCACCGCGATGCGCCGCTGTCGTGGTGGTTCGTCGTTGTCGAGCAGGCGTCCGTAACTCTCGCGCAGCATGCCGACCACGAACAGGTCGAGAAAGAGCGCCGCCTGGTCGGACGGCAGGTCCCACCGTAGCCGGGCGGCCCGAGCGATGTCCCAACCATGGATCAGGATCTCGTTCAGCAGATGGGCGAGCAGGCCGGCCACCGGGATGCGGGCGCCGCCGAGCCAGGCCACCGGGGTCGCCGGGTCACGTCCGTCGGTGATGGTCAGGATGTGTGCGATGTCGGCGCGCAGCCCGGTGCCGAGCGCGTCGGGTGCCCGTTCGGTGAAGTGCGCCAGGAGCAGGTCGTTGACCTGATAGATGGTCTCCACCGTCAGGGACCGGGCCAGCTCGCCGAAGCCGGGCACCGGGGGTGTCAGCGGCTCGGCCGCGATCAGCGCCCGGTAGAGCCAGGCGATCGATCCGACATGGGCCGCCGTCTGCGCCACCGTCCAGTGGGCGGTCGCCCTGGTGCTGGCGTCGGCGTTCGCGTGCAGCAGGTGGGCGAAGCGGTCGCCGGTGTCGCGCAGGGCGGCGCGAACCGTCGCCCACTGGTGCGGGGTCACCGATGAGCCGGGCACTGTCGACCTCCGTTCAGCGCGGGCCGCACCAGCACGCCGACGAGGAGTCCCGCGCCTGGCAACGGTTGAGAAAAATGTAGCAGCATCGATGGGCGTTCGGCCTGGCCGAAAATGGCGACGGGAATCGAGGAGTTTGACTGTGAATTGTCCTGAGTGTGTGATCAAAAGTGGGCGTGTGCAGTGTTTGGGGTGATTTTGGCTGGTGCGAACCTGTTCGCCAGATCGGCCAGCAGGCGTACCGGTGCTACGGAGAGCGGTGGAGGGTCAATGGAAAGCGGTTGCCGCAGCGGAACCGTCACCTGCCGATTCGATGGTCCGTGCAGCGGTGACCGGAAACGTGCGGTTCCGACGAGGTAGCTGCCCGCGGCGTGGTTGACGAGGGCTTCGGTCGGGGTGGCCGAGGGCGCAATCGCGATAACCTGCGCCTGGTACTCGCCCGGAAAGGGCAGGGTGTCGATGGGCAGAAGGACCTGACCCGTCCCGGAGGTCCAGTTGTGGTGCTGGGTCCGGTCGCCACGGACCGGCCGGCAGTGCACGAAGAGCAGCGTCTGCGGATCACAGTTTTCAGGCCGTACCAGGACCCGGGCCCATTGCTGGGGTCTCAGCACCGACCTGGCCGCGAGCAGCAGGCTGGCGACAGGTCGGTCGGGCAGGGCGCGGGCGACCCGCCGGAAGCGTTCCGGTGGAATTCCGACGAGACGGGTGAACTGGGTGGTAAAGGTGCCGGTGCTGCGGTAGCCGACTTCGGTGCTCACCTCGGCGACGGTCAGCTGTGAGTGGACCAGAAGTCGGCGCGCCTCGGCCATCCTCAGCGCCGCCAGGAATCGCGCCGGCGTAACCGTGGTGATCTCCCGGAAAACCCGATGAAAGTGGAACGGGCTGAAGTGTTCGGTTTGAGCTATGTCGATGAGAGTGAGTGGCTCATGCAGTTGGTCCCGCATTCTTGAGATGGCGCGCACGATGGCTGAAGTGCGCTCACCGGTCACTCGATGTCGGTTCACCTGCTGACTGACCACAACGCCTCCAGGCGACGAGGGGAATGTGAGTGAGTTTGCTATCGCCGCCTTGAAGAACTCTTGAAATACATATAGCTGCGAAGATCAGGAATGCCCGGGTGGGCCGTCGCGCCAGGTAAGCAATTTGAGAGAAGACAGCCGAGCCGGGGGTCCGCAACCATAGCCGGGTAGCCCGCGACCGGTGCAGCCCGCCGGACCGGAGTCCAGGTGATCGTCGCCGGCTACCGATGGCCTGTCGTCTCCGTCCCGTTCACTCGGGACCGCACTGTCTCGACCTGCCCTGGGGGTGAATGATGTCCAGCGCCTGGCGATCAATGCGGAGTCGCCTGTTGACGCCGAGCCGACGCGACACCCTGCTGGCGACGCGGGGATTCCACACCAAGGACCAGTACGCCCGAGAGCTGCTCGAAACCGTCGGCGGCACCTTCGTCACCGGGTTCGGACACGCCACCTACGCCCGCACCCCTCAGGAGGCGGAACACCTGCTCGAGTCGGTCGACCGGCCCTTTCGCGGCTTCGCGTACGAGGGCGCGGCCATGGGACTCGCCATCCTCGACGCCCTGCGTCCGGTCCGGGGGCGTGGCGTCGAGCAACTCCTGGCCGGCCGGGGCGCCGCCCACGTCTACATGGTGCACGTCGGGATCGGCTGGGCACTCGCCCGGCTGCCGCGCTGGATGTGGCGCCGCGTGCTGCCGACCGATCCGCTGCTGGCCTGGCTCGCCCTGGACGGCTACGGCTTCCACCAGGGCTACTTCCACACGCAGCGGTACGTGCTGCGCCAACACCGGGAGCACCTGCGGTGGCCCGGGGACCGGCCACAGCCGTACGCCCACCGCGCCTTCGACCAGGGCATCGGCCGGGTGTTGTGGTTCGTCGAGGGAGCCGACCCGCGCCGGGTCGTCACCCGGATCGAGGGATTCCACCCGGACCGGCGCGCCGACCTGTTCAGCGGCGCCGGACTGGCCGCCACCTACGCCGGGGGCGCGAGCGAGACGGAACTGCACGAGTTGTGGGACCGGGCGGGATCTCACCGTCGAGCCGTCGCCCAGGGCAGCGCGTTCGCCGCCAAGGCGCGGGTACGGGCCGACCTGGTCACGCCGCACACCCACACCGCCACGTCGGTCTTCTGTGGGCTCAGCCCGCAACACGCCGCCGCGATGACCGACGACGCGCTGCGGGACCTGCCCGAGGACGGCGCGCTGCCGGCCTTCGAGCAGTGGCGGCGGCGTATTGCCGAACAGTTCGTTGCGCTGGGGAGGTGCTAGTTGGTGTCCTCGATCACTGGTTGGCTGAATCGCCATCTCGCTGCGGTGGTGGCGCTGCTGCTGCTCGCCGTCATGTTCGCCGTGGTCCGGTTGCCGGAAGCCTCGGCCGACGAGCGGGCCCGCTCCGCCGCCGCCTTCCGGTTCACACCGCTGTCCATCGCCATGCCCGGCGGGTTCGACCAGCAGAGCATCCGTGCGGTCAATCAGGACTACCGGGACATCCGTGCCTGGATCTCCTCAGTCGGCGCGGGCGTCGCCATGACCGACCTCGACGGTGACGGCCGCTCCAACGATCTGTGCCTCGTCGACCCGAGGATCGACCAGGTGGTCGTGGCGCCGGTGCCAGGCGCCGGCGGGGACCGTTACCCGTCGTTCGTCCTCGACCCCGCCCCGCTGCCGATGAATCCGTACATCGCGCCGATGGGTTGCGTACCCGGCGACTTCAACGAGGACGGCCGCACCGACCTGCTGGTGTACTGGTGGGGCCGGACGCCTGTGCTGTTCCTGGCCCGGGGTGGGGCGGCGACGGTCTCCGGGCAGGCGTTCCGCCCCGTCGAGCTGGTCCCGGCAGTGCCGTCGTCGGGACCGTACCGGGGGCCGCAGTGGAACACCAACGCGGTAGCCGTCGCGGACTTCGACGGTGACGGCCACGTCGACATCCTGGTCGCCAACTACTTCCCCGACGGCCCGGTGCTCAACCCGAACGTCAGTGGTGGCGTGGCGATGAACCGTTCCATGTCGAACGCCACAAACGGCGGACAGGATCATGTCTTCCGCTGGCAGGGCGTCACCGGCGGCGACGATCCGGATGTGTCCTACGCCGAGGTGCCGTCAGTGTTCGACAAGGACGTCTCCCGCGGCTGGGCACTGGCCGCCGCCGCCCACGACCTCGACGGCGATCTGCTGCCCGAGCTCTACGTGGCAAACGACTTCGGTCCGGACCGGCTGCTGCACAACCGCTCCACCCCGGGACGGATCGAGTTCGCCGCCGTCACCGGGCCGCGTTCACCGTTCGTGCCCAAGTCGAAGCGGGTGGGCGCCGACTCGTTCAAGGGCATGGGTGTCGACTTCGGTGACCTCGACGGGGACGGGCGGGTGGACATCTACGTCGGGAACATCACCACCTCGTTCGGCATTCAGGAGAGCAACTTCGCCTTCGTCAACACCGCCGCCGACGCCGAGGAGGCACGCCGCCTGCTGACCACAGGTGTCGCGCCGCTGCGTGATCGCAGCGCGCCGCTCGGTCTGGCCTGGAGCGGTTGGAGCTGGGACGTGAAGTTCGGCGACTTCGACAACAGCGGCCGCCCGGAGATCGTGCAGACCGCCGGATTCGTCAAGGGGCTGGTCAACCGGTGGGCGCAGCTGCAGGAGGCGGCCACCGCCAACGACATCCTGCTCGACGATCCGTCCTGGTGGCCGAACGTCCGCGAGGGCGACGACATCGCCGGCAACCAGCACCTGGCCTTCCACGTACGGGCGGCGGACGGCCGGTACGAGGATCTCAGCGGCGAGTTGGGCCTGGCGGTGCCGATCCCGAGTCGCGGCATCGCCACCGGTGACGCCGACGGGGACGGCCGCCTCGACTTCGCCCTCGCCCGGCAGTGGGACGCGCCGGTCTTCTACCAGAACCAGAGCCCGACGCCGGGCGCGTTCCTCGGCCTACGGCTGGTCCATCCGGGCACGACCGGGACCGCCTCCGGCGACGGTCTGCCGGCGGCCGGCTCCCCGGTGGTCGGTGCCCGGGTCACTGTCACCACTCCGGACGGTCGCACGGTGACCGGCCAGGTCGACGGGGGCAGCGGCCACTCCGGCAAGCGGGGCTTCGAGGTGCACCTCGGCCTCGGCGCCGTCACCGGGGCGGTGCAGGTGCGGCTGGACTGGCGCGACCGCACCGGCGCCGTACGCCAGCAGCAGCTCTCGCTGCAACCGGGCTGGCACACCCTCGAACTCGGCTCGCAGGCCCAGGAGGCAAAGCCATGACGAAGACCGCCGTACGTGACCCGCGCGTCATCGCGCTGCGTAACTTCGCCATCTCGATCTCCGTGCTCAACATCGCCGGCTACACCGTCCTCGGCTTCGAGCAGGCGTGGTCCTGGCCCTTCATCGCGGTGGCCACCGGGTACGCGATGGAGATCCTGCTGGAGCAGATCGGGGCCCACCGTGAGGGTCGGGCACCGCGCTTCCGTGGTCGGGGCCTGCGCGGGCTCGTCGAGTTCCTCTACCCGGCCCACATCACCAGCCTCGCCGTCAACATGCTGCTCTACGTCAACGACCGGGTCCTGGTGATGATGTTCGGGGTGATGGCGGCGATCGCCGGCAAGTGGCTGCTGCGCGCCCCGGTCAACGGGCGCATGCGGCACTTCATGAACCCGTCGAACCTGGGGATCGTCGTCGTCCTGCTGCTGTTTCCGTGGGTCAGCATCGCGCCGCCGTACATGTTCACCGAGCACGTCGGCAACCCGGTCGACTGGATCATCCCGCTGGTCATCATCTTCTTCGGCACCATGCTCAACGGGATGCTCACCAAGCGGATGTGGTTGATCGGCGCGTGGCTGCTGGTCTTCGCACTCCAGTCGGTCATCCGTGGCGTGCTGCTGGACATCTCGATACCCGCCGCGCTGTCCACCATGACCGGGGTGGCGTTCGTGCTGTTCAGCAACTACATGTTGCCGGATCCGGGAACCACGCCGGTGCGCCCGCTGTCCCAGATCGCCTTCGGCGGTGGCGCGGCCCTGTTCTACGGCGTGCTGACCGGGATGAGCATCGTGTACGGCCTGTTCTTCGCCACCGTCCTGGTCTGCCTGACCCGGGGGATCTTCCTCTGGTCCGTGGAGATCGTCAGGCGCCGGCAGCAGCAGTCGGCCGAGCCGCCGACCTCGGCCGTCGGCATCGGGGGTCTGACCATCCCGGCGCCGTCGGCCGACCGAGAGGTCGTGCGGGCATGACCGGGATAGCGGTCATCGGGGTCGGCTGCCGATATCCGGACGCCGAGACGCCTGGCGAGCTGTGGGAGAACGTCCTCGCCGGCCGGCGGGCGTTCCGCCGGCTGCCGGACGAACGCACCAACCTCGACGACTACTGGGCAGCCGACCCGGCGGCACCCGATCGCTTCTACGTCCGCAACGCGGCAGTTATCCGGGGATACGAGTTCGACCGGGTACGGTTCAAGATCGCCGGCAGTACGTACCGGTCGACCGACCTGACCCACTGGCTGGCCCTGGACGTCGCCGCGCAGGCGCTCGCTGACGCCGGTTTCCCCGACGGCGTCGGACTGCCGGTGGAGCGTACGTCGGTGGTGGTCGGCAACACCCTCACCGGCGAGTTCACCCGCGCCAACGTGATGCGGCTGCGGTGGCCGTACGTGCGCCGCACGCTCGCGCAGGCGCTGCGGGACCAGGGCTGGGACCACGACCGGACAGCCGACTTCCTGGTCGGCTACGAGCAGCAGTACAAGAGCCCCTTCCCCCGCGGGGACGAGGACACCCTCGCCGGCGCCCTCTCCAACACCATCGCCGGCCGCATCTGCAACCACTTCGACCTGCGTGGCGGCGGCTTCACCGTCGACGCGGCCTGCTCCTCCTCGCTGCTCTCGGTGGCCACGGCCTGCACCGCACTCGCCAACGGGGACGTCGACGTCGCCATCGCCGGCGGGGTGGACCTCTCCATCGATCCCTTCGAGCTGGTGGGCTTCGCGCGTACCGGTGCCCTCGCGCGCGGCGAGATGCGGGTCTACGACCGCCACTCCAACGGGTTCTGGCCGGGTGAGGGCTGCGGCATGGTCGTCCTGATGCGGGAGCCGGAGGCCCGCGCAGCCGGGCACCGCGTCTACGCCACCGTGGCCGGCTGGGGCGTCTCCTCCGACGGCCGGGGCGGCATCACCCGACCCGAGCAGGACGGCTACCAGCTCGCGTTGCGCCGGGCGTACCAGCGGGCCGGGTTCGGGGTGGAGACGGTGGCCATGTTCGAGGGCCACGGCACCGGCACCCAGGTCGGCGACGCGACCGAGCTCCGGGCGTTGTCGGCGGCGCGGCGAGCCGCCGACCCGACGGCGCCGCCCGCCGCGATCAGCTCCATCAAGGCCCTCATCGGGCACACCAAGGCAGCCGCCGGTGTCGCCGGTCTGATCAAAGCCGTGCTCGCCGTACACCACCAGGTGATTCCGCCGAGTGCCGGCTGTGCCGACCCGCACCCCGAACTCACCGGTGACCGACCGGCGTTGCGCGTGCTGCCCACGGCGGAACCGTGGCCGGCGGCGTTCCCGGTCCACGCCGGGGTGACGGCAATGGGCTTCGGCGGCATCAACACCCACCTCGCGGTGACGGCGGCGACGCCACGCCGGTCCACCGGGTTCGACCCGGCGACCCGCTCCCTGGCCGGCTCGGCGCAGGACGTGGAGGTGCTGCTCGTCGACGCGGGCGGGGTGGCCGAACTGCGGGAGCGCATCGTCGAACTGGCCGCCGTGGTCCACCGGTTGTCGTACGCGGAGCTGGCCGACCTGGCCGCGTCGCTCCAGGCGCGACTGCGGGACCGACCGTACCGCGCGGCAGTGGTGACCGCGGCGCCCGAGGCCGCCGGTGACCAGCTCCGCACCCTGCTGGCGGTGCTCGACGAGGGCCGGACCGACGCGTGCGACCTCGACCGGGGGGTGTTCGTCGGCCACGCGCGCCGGCCGGCCCGCATCGGCTATCTGTTCCCGGGACAGGGCGTCGGGCGGGGTGTCGGCGGCGGTGCGCTGCGGCGCCGGTTCGCCGTCGCCGACGAGGTGTACCGCTGGGCCGGGCTGCCCGATGCGGGCGACGTCACGTCGACCGCACTGGCCCAACCCCGGATCGTGACCGGCACACTCGCCGGTCTGCGCGTGTTGGCGGCGCTCGGGCTGCCGGCGACGGTAGCCGTCGGACACAGCCTCGGTGAGCTGGCCGGGCTCTGCTGGGCCGGCGCGATCAACGAGCAGGAACTGCTGCGGCTGGCCGGTGTGCGCGGCACGGTGATGGCCGCGCACAGCAGACCGGGCACCATGGCCGGCATCGCCGCCGGACCCGAGACCGTCGGCGCACTCCTCGTCGGCGAACCGGTGGTGATCGCCGGGTACAACGGCCCCACCCAGACGGTGGTCGCCGGACCGGTCGAGGCGGTGCTGCGGGTCTGCGACAAGGCCACGGCCGCGGGGCTGAACTGGGCCCGCCTGCCCGTCTCGCACGCCTTCCACTCGCCCCTGGTGGCCCCGGCCGCGGCGGAGTTCCGCGCGCGCCTGGCGGAGCAGGAGTTCGCGCCGCTGTCCCGACGCGTGATCTCCACAGTGACCGGCGCGGCGCTGCCACCCGACGTGGACCTGCGGGACCTGCTGCATCGGCAGATCACCGAGCCGGTCCGGTTCGGACCCGCGGTCACCTCGGCCGCGGCCGAGGTCGATCTCTTCGTCGAGGTCGGGCCGGGCCGGATCCTGAGCCGGATGGTCCGGGAGTTCAGCGAGGTGCCCGCGGTCGCCATCGACACCGACGGCGACTCGTTGGTCGGTCTGCTCACCGCCGCGGCGGCCGGGTACGTCCGGGGCGCGGCGATCGACCACCGCGCGCTCTTCGCGGGCCGCTTGACCCGACCACTCGACCTCGACAACGGTCTCGTCTTCTTCGCCAACCCCTGCGAACTGCCGGCCGGCAGCCCGCGCCCGCCGAGCATCGGCGGGACCTCGACCGCCCCGACCGGCCCCGCCGCCGAAGACCTGGCCGCCGCCGACCGGGCTGCCCAGGTGGCCCTCGCCGCCGGGGCCGAGGAGCTGGCGGTCGCCGCCGGGGGCGCCCTCGACCTGCTGCGCCGCCTCGCCGCCGAGCGGGCCGAGCTGCCCGCGGAGACGCTGCGCGACGACAGCCGGCTGCTGGAGGACCTGCACCTCAGTTCCATCACCGTCGGTCAGTTGGTCAACCAGGCGGGCCGGCAGATGGGGTTGGGCGCCACCCAGGCGCCGACCAACTTCGCCACCGCCACCCTGCGGGAACTCGCCGAGGCGCTCGACGAGCTGGCCCAGACCGCCAGCGGTGACGGCACGGCCGGCACCGTCGCGGCGGGTGTCGCGCCCTGGGTACGGCCCTACCGCGTCGAGTGGGAGGCCGTCCCGGGACCGGCGCGCGGGGCAGGCGAGGCGGACGGCACCTGGCAGGTCTTCGCCCCGACCGGACATCCGCTCGCCGCGACGCTGGGAGCCGCCCTGCGCACCGGCGGCCTCGGCAGCGGCGTCCTGCTCTGCCTGCCGGAGCGGTGCGACCCCACCGATCGGGAACTCGCGTTGCGGGCGACCCAGGCGGCGGTACGGCAGCCGTCAGGCGGGCGATTCGTCGTGGTGCAGCCGGCTGTCGGCGCCACGGCCATGGCCAAGACCGCCCGCCTCGAAGCTCCCCACCTGCGTACGACGGTGGTGACCCTCGCGCTGGAGCCGGCGGCGGTCGACCGGGTGTTGACCGAGGTCGCCACCACCACCGGGTTCGCCGAGATCAGCTACGACGCGCAGGGGGTCCGGCGGCGGCCCGTCCTGCGGCTGCTGCCCGAGGGCGGGCCGAGCCGGCCGCTGCCCCTCGATCCGGGCGACGTGTTGCTGGTGACCGGCGGCGGCAAGGGCATCACCGCGGAGTGCGCCCTCGCGCTGGCCGTCGAGACGGGTGCCCGGCTGGCGGTCCTCGGCCGCTCGGACCCGGCGGTGGACGCCGAACTCGCCGCCAACCTGACCCGGATGGCCGAGGCCGGGGCGACGGTACGGTACCTGCGCGCCGACGTCACCGACGCCGCCGCGGTCCGCGCCGCGGTCAACCGGATCCGGGTCGACCTCGGCGAGGTCACCGGGGTGCTGCACGGCGCCGGGCACAACCAGCCCGCGGCGCTGGTGAACCTCGACGCCGAGGCGCTGCGGGCCGCGTACACGCCGAAGGTGGAGGGCCTGCGGTCGGTGCTGGCGGCCGTCGATCCGGCCGGGCTGCGTCTGCTGGTGACCTTCGGCAGCATCATCGGCCGGGCGGGTCTGCACGGCGAGGCGCACTACGCCACCGCCAACGAGTGGCTGGCCGAGCTGACCGCCGAGTTCGGCCGGGCCCACCCCGGGTGCCGGACGCTCTGTGTGGAGTGGTCCGTCTGGTCGGGAGTGGGCATGGGGGAGCGGCTCTCCGTGGTGGAGCGGCTGCTGCACAGTGGCGTCACCCCGATTCCACCCGACCAGGGGCTGGCCATGCTGCGCCAGCTGCTTACCACCGCCGACACGCCGCCGGTGGTAGTGGTGGCGGGCCGCACCGAGGGGCTGGACACGCTCCGCCTCGACCGGCCGGAGCTGCCGTTGCTCCGGTTCGTCGAACGGGTGCTGGTCCACTACCCCGGCGTGGAGCTGGTGACCGAGGCGGACCTGACCCCGGCGAAGGACCCGTACCTGGAGGACCACCGGCTCGACGGCAACCTGTTGTTCCCGGCGGTGCTCGGCCTGGAGGCGATGGTGCAGGTCGCGGCGGCGGTACGGGGCGACGTGGGAACGCCGGTCCTCGACGGCGTGGAGTTCGCCCGCCCGATAGTCGTGCCGCAGGCCGGATCGACAACGGTCCGGGTCGCGGCGCTGGCCCGGGACGGAGCCGTCGAGGTGGCGATCCGCAGTGCCGAGACCGACTTCCTCGTCGACCACTTCCGCGCCACCGTGCGGTTCCGCCCCGTCGACGACGGGCCCGACGACACCGACCTGTCGCCCACCGTGCTGTCCGAGGTCACGCTCGACCCGGAACGGCAGCTCTACGGAGACGTCCTGTTCCAGGGGCGACGTTTCCAGCGGCTGTCGAGGTACCGCCGAATCGCCGCCCGGCAGGCCGAAGCGGACGTGGTGACAGGCGACAACCACGCCTGGTTCGGCATGTTCCTGCCGCAGCAGTTGCTGCTCGGCGACCCGGGCGCCCGCGACGCGTTCATGCACGGGATCCAGGTCTGCGTACCCGACGCGACGCTGCTGCCGGCCGGGGTCGAACGGATCGAGCCGGCCGGACCCAAACTCTCGGTGACCGAGCAGGTGACAGTCGTCGCGCGGGAACGCCACCACGAGGGCAACACCTACGTCTACGACCTGGCCGTGCGCGACGGCTCCGGCACCGTCATCGAGCGGTGGACCGGACTGCGGCTGCACGCGGTACGCCGCCGCGCCGCCGCCGGACCGTGGGCCCCGCCGCTGCTCGGTCCGCTGCTCCAGCGTCGGGCCGAGGAGTTGCTGGGTGCGGAGTTCGCCGTCGCCGTCGAGGCGCTGGACACGCCCACGCCGCCCGGTGCCACGGCGATCACGCTGTCGCGGGCCCTGGATCGGCAGGTGTCGGTGCGGCACCGTCCGGACGGTCGTCCGGAGGTGGACGCGGTCGACGCGGTCTCGGCGGCCCACTTCGGGCGGTACACCCTCGGCGTGGCCGGCAGCGGAACACTCGGCTGTGACCTGGAGGGGGTGCGCGACTGGTCGCCGCAGGAGTGGCGGCGACTGCTCGGTGGGCACGCGGCGCTGCCCGAACTGATCAGCCGGGAGACCGGTGAGCCGGCGCCGGTCGCGGCGACCCGGGTCTGGTGTGCCGTCGAGTGTCTCCAGAAGGCCGGCGCGCCACCCGGAACGGGACTGGTGCTGCGCGGTGTGCCCGCACCCGGCTGGGTCGTGCTGGCCGCCGGCCCGCTGCACGTCGTCACGCTGGTCACCGCGCTGGACGGGACGGACACACCGACGGTGGCGGCGATTCTCGGTCGACGAAGGGACTGACTGACGTGCAGCGCTACTACGAGTACCGGCATGTGGTCGCATTCGAGGAGACCAACCTCGTGGGCAACGTCTACTACGTCAACTACCTGCGCTGGCAGGGACGCTGTCGGGAGATGTTCCTGCGCGAGCTGGCACCGCAGGTGATCGAGGACCTGCGCGCCGACCTGAAGCTGTTCACCGTCCAGGTCGACTGCGAGTACTTCGCCGAACTGGAGGCATTCGACGAGATATCCGTACGGATGCGGCTGGTGGACCTCGGGCAGACCCAGATCGAGTTCGCCTTCGACTATCTGCTGCTCGACCCGGCGGGGGAGCGGTTGGTCGCCCGGGGACGGCAGCGGGTGGCCTGCATGCGGGGGCCGAACGGGCGGACCACCCCGACCCGGGTGCCGGCACCGTTGGCGCAGGCGCTGCGACCGTACGCCGCACCGGCCCTGGTGAGCAGCGATGTCTGACGACGCGGGCGGCCGGTCGGCGTACCCGGACGGGGTCGGTGTCCTACCGCCGCAGCCCCTCGCCGTGCCCCCCGACGGCCGGCAGCGGCCGCTGCGCGAAGCCCTGGGCAGCTTCGCGACCGGGGTGACAGTGGTGACCGTGGCCCGGCCCCAACTGCACGGGATGACCGCCAACTCGTTCACCTCGGTGTCCCTCGATCCGCCGCTGGTCCTGGTCTGCGTCAACCGTGACGCGGTCATGCACGGCAGTGTCGTCGCCGCCGGATCGTTCGCCCTCTCCGTGCTCGCCGCCGAACAGGCGCAGACGGCGCGTCACTTCGCCGACCGGGCCCGGCCGCACGGGGCGGCGCAGTTCGCCGAGGTGCGTTGGCGCCCCGGCGGGTGCACCGGAGCGCCGCTCATCGAAGGGGCGCTGGCCTGGTTCGAGTGCGAACTGTGGCGCACCTACGACGGCGGCGACCATTCGATCTTTCTGGGGCGGCTGCTGTCGGCCCGGTCCCGGGCCGCGGAGGCGCTCGTCTTCTTCTCCGGCCGGTTCTGCCGGCTCGCCCGTCCCGGTTAGCGGGCCCGCCGTGGTGCCCGCCACTTCTGCTCATCCCCTGTCGGAGGTAGCTCATGGTGAAGCAAGAGAGTCCGGTCCTGCCGCGTGGCGTGATCGCCACCCTCAACGGCACCTACCACCGCGCGGCACTCAACGTGTTCCTGCTGATCGTGCTCGCCCACTGGGCCGAGCACATCGTCCAAGCCGTGCAGATCTGGGGCCTCGGCTGGCCGCGTCCGCAGGCGCGCGGTGTGCTCGGCATGCCGTTTCCCGTGCTTGTCGAGCAGGAGTGGCTGCACTACGGATACGCGCTGATCATGCTGGTCGGTCTCTGGATCCTGCGGCACGGGTTCACCGGCCGGGCCCGTACCTGGTGGCTGGTGGCGATCGGGGTCCAGGTCTGGCACCACTTCGAACACCTGCTGCTGCTCATCCAGGCGCTCACCGGCACCACCCTGGCCGGGCGGGCCGCGCCGACGAGCCTGCTGCAACTCGTGTTGCCCCGGGTGGAACTGCACCTGTTCTACAACGCGGTGGTCTTCCTGCCGATGCTGGTGGCGATGTACTACCACCTGCGGCCCGACCCGCGGGAGCGGGCGCAGATGTCGTGCAGCTGCCTGCGCCCGGTCGCCCTCTCCCGCCGCTGAGATGACAGCCGTACCAGCGACCACGCGACCCGATCGGCCCCGTCGCCTGGCCGGCACGCTGGCGGTGCTGGTGCTCGCCGTCTCCGTGCCGCTGTTGGCGCTGCTCGCGGCGCGGATGCCGGTCCGGCTGGTCACCGTGGCACCCGTCGACGGCGCGCTGCTCCAGGCCCCGCCGCGGGCCCTCAGCCTCACCTTCAGCGCGGCACCCGACCCCGGGCAGACGCACGTCTCGGTGCGTACCCCGTCGGGGGTGACCGCGAACGGTCCGCCGCGGGTCGACGGCCGGACCGTGACGTTGCCCGTCGACGTCACCGCCGCCGGTCGCTACCTGGCCGGCTACCACGTCGGGTTCGACAACGGACGGACGCTCACCGGCCTGGTGAGTTTCACGGTGGCCGGTACACCGGCGTCCACGCCGCAGGACCGCCCGGCAGCGGACCCGGCGGCGGCCGGGTCCGCCGGCCCGGCCGCCGCCACTGACCTGGCCGCCGCCGCCAACGCTGACTCGGCCGACCCGGCCGCTGGTGGGCACGGGCACGGACACGGCCGGGTGGACCCGGTCACCCTGATCGTCCTCGGCGTCGACCTGGCCGTCCTGGTGGGCCTGCTGGCGGTGCACGTGCGCCGACGGCGGTCCGCGCCGGGATGACCCTCGGCCCACGGTGCGGCGGACGTCGTCCGTGCGCCGCCACCGTGGGGTCCAGTTTTCCGTCGTCCTGTGCTACTCCTTGTTAAAGGATGCTGCGCCCCGGTGTCCGATGGAGGAGCAGGCATGCGAACACGGCCCGAGCGACGGACCTACGACCAACAATGTGGCCTGGCCTTCGCGCTCGATCTCGTCGGTGAGCGGTGGACACTCCTGATCGTGCGGGAGTTCCTGCTGGGCCCGCGCCGCTATCGCGAACTCCTGGAGGCGCTGCCGGGCATCGGCACCAATCTGCTCGCGGACCGGCTGGCCGCGCTGACCGCGGCGGGCATCCTTCGGCCCGTCGACGAGGGCCGGCGCACCGGTGGGTACGAGCTGACGGAGCGCGGCGAGCGGCTGCGTGAGCCGGTGCTGGCGATGGCCCGGTTCGGCCTGGCCCTGCTCGCCGAGCAACGGGGGCCGCGTGCCTCGGTGGTCCGCGCCTCGTGGGCGGTGCTCGCCGTCGAGGCCATGGTGGATCCGGTGCGAGCCCTCGCCGAGGAGAGCTACGAGTTTCAGATCGACGCGGAGGTCTTCCACGTCAGCGTCGAGGGCGGCGGCGCGGTACGCACCAGGCTGGGCCCGGCCGAGGCGCCGGCGCTGCGCGTGATGACCGATGCCCGGACCTTCTTCGACGTCGGCAGCGGTCTGCTGGATCCGGTGGAGGCGCTGCTGACCGGTGTGGTACGGGTGGACGGTGCCGCCACGGCGGTCCGGCGCTGCATGATCCTGCTCGGACTGCTCGGCAACGAGCAGCACGGCGAGCCGGTGTCGGCCCGGCCCGAGGGGTGAGATTCGTCCGGCCCGTCGGGCCGGACGCGTGGCAGGTACACCCGGTCGACGGTGATTTATCGCCCGACGGACTGCGTTAGGTCACTGACTCTTCACGTAAGGTGGCGGCTACCTTTCGCTACGCTGATGTCGGTTCGACTCTGCGTGAGGGAACCCCGGGGGGAACCGGTGCAGATTGCCGATGCCGTGTTGCGTATCCAGATCCTCGGCCCGTTCCGGGCGTCGGCCTGCCAGGCGGAGCTGCCGTTGGGCCCGCGCAAGCAGTGCACGTTGCTGGCGTTGCTGGCGTTGCGCGCGGGTGAACGGGTCACGGTGGAGGAACTCGCCGAGGCGCTCTGGGGGGAGAACCTGCCGGCCAGTGCGAACGCGCTGGTGCACACGTACGTCGCGCGGCTGCGGCGGGTGCTGGAGCCGGACGCGCCGCGCCACCGGCGCAACAACGTCATCAGCTCGGCCCGGGGTGGATACCGGCTCAACGTGCGCGACGAACAACTCGATCTCCAGGCGTTCCGGACGCTGACCCGGCAGGCGTTGGCGCTGATCAGCCTCCGGCAGTGGGAAGCCGGCTGGCAGGTGTTCGACCGGGCGATGCGGGCCTGGTCGGATCCGTTCCTGAAGGACCTGACCGCGCTGTTGCCCGATCATCCGGCGATCGAGCTGTTACGGCGCGAACTCGTCGGTGCCGCTCTGGAGTACGTGCGGCTCGGCCTCGAACACGGTCGGGCCTGCCTGGTGCTGCCCATCGCCGAACGGCTGGCGCTGGTGGAACCCTTCAACGAGGTGGTGCAGGCCCACTGCCTCCAGGCACTCACCCGCACCGGACAGCGGACTGCGGCGCTGGCCCGATACACCGAGGTCCAGGCCCGCCTGCGGACGGAGCTGAACGTCGAGCCGGGTCCGCAACTCGCGGCCGCCCGGGCGGAGGCCATCGAGGCGCGGGCCGAACAGTGGTCCGATGACGTGCCGGCGGGATCGTCGCGTCCACCGTGGCGCGGCCCGGGTTCCGTGGTGGACGACCTGGTCGGCCGCGAGGAGGACTTGACCAGGCTCTGCGGCCTGCTGCGCCGTCACCGGTTGGTGACGCTGACCGGGCCGGTCGGCGCCGGCAAGACCGCGCTGGCGCTCGCTCTGGCCGAGGCGGTCCGCGGTGGTTACGGCGGTGGCGTCTGGGTCGTCGAGCTGTCGGGGACCGCGAGTTTGCGCGGGGTGGTGGACGCCGTCGCCGCGGTGCTCGGTGGGACGGGGCCATCGCGCCACGTGCCGGCGGGGTCGATGTCGGACGCCGCCGGCCAGCCGCAGCTGCTGCTGGTGCTGGACAACGCCGAGCTGGTGATCGACGAGACCGCCGAGTTCGTCAACGAGCTGTTGCGCAGCTCGTCGGGGATCCGGGTGGTCGTGACCTCCCGGGAGATCCTCGGCCTGGCGTACGAGGCGGTGCACCAGGTCCGCCCGCTGGCGGTGGGGGAGCAGGACCGCGGAAACCCTCGGCGGCTGATGGAGTCGCCTGCCGTGCGGCTGTTCGCCCGTCGGGCGGTGCAGTTGAGCCCGACCTTCCAGCTCTCCGAGAGCAACGCCCTGCTGGTCGCGGCGATCTGCCGCCGGGTCGACGGGCTGCCCCTGGCCATCGAACTGGCCGCCGCGTGCCTGCGGACCGACCCGTTGCGGTTGCTGCTCAACAGGTTGCGGGATCCGCTGTACGCGCTGCGCTCGACCTGGCGTGGCGGCCCCCGCCACCACGGTTCGCTCTATGCCGCCGCGCATCGCAGCATGGAGCTGCTCGACGAGGCCGAACGGCGTTGCTTCGCGAGCCTCGGGCTGGTCGACGGTGAGTTCTGCGTCGAGATGGCGCGGGAGGCCAGGCGGATGCTGCCGGGCGACGACGACGTGCCGTTGCTGCTGAACCGGCTGGTGGACAAGTCCCTGCTGGAGGTGTGCAGCAACCCGCTCGGCCGGCGTTACCGGATGCTGCGCGTGTCCCGGGCGCTCGCCCGGGACACGCTCAACCGGCTCGGCCATCCACCGCGCCCCTCGGCGGCGGGACACTGCATCCCGGGCTGTTGACCGACCTGGCTGCGCGCGTCGCGCAAACGGCGAGGCCCACCTCGTCTTCTTCCAGACTGCCCAACCGCCTCGTCCCGCCCGCCACGCGCGGCGATTTGCTTGACCTTCATATAGCAAACTCCCTAACCTGACGTTGTTCAGTACGGCGGTGGTCGATCTCCCCGGGCCGGGCGATCACCCGCGCGCCGACATCGACGGGCAGACCGGCCTTCTGGAGCGATTTCATGGCTGTCGATAGACCGACGTTCACCGGCGGTACGAACATCGCGCTGAAGATCCCCAAGTTCCGCTTCGAGGCGACCGTCGCGTTCTACCGGGACACGTTGAAGCTCCCCTACCTGGGCGAGTTCCGGGGCGCGCAGCGGTTCCAGTTCGGCCCGGTGCGGCTCTGGCTCGACCAGGTCGACAACTACAGCCAGACGGACGTGTGGCTCGAAGTCAACACGGACGACCCGGACGCCGCAGCGGCGTACCTCGCCGAGTCGGGTGTTCCGGTGCGGGACGAGATCGAGGCGGTCGAGTTCATGACCGCGCACTGGATCTCCGATCCCGCGGGAGTCGTCCACCTCGTGTCCCGATCGGACGAGTAGGTCCACCGGCCGCCACCCGGTGGGAGGAGAGCGTCAGATGAATCCCGCAGAACTCATCGCAGGTGTCGCCGCCACGAAGCGACGCGGCCTGCCCGCACAGGAGTCGATGGTGGCGCTCTCCTCGGTCCTCACCGAGTTCGTCACCGACCCGGCCAACCGACAGGTCGTGCTGCCGCGCAGCACCCGGGGTCTGTACACCCGGATGCTGCTCAACGCGCCCGACGACGACTTCCAGATCGTGGTGGTGTCGTGGAGCCCGCACAGCGCGAGCCCGATCCACGACCACAGTGGCACGATCGGCGCGGTCGCGGCCCTGACCGGTACGACCATCGAGCGCAAGCACCGGATCGTGCAGTCCGGCGGCGGAGTCGTCCGGCTCCAGCAGCGCGACGTGCTCCGGCTCAGCGGCCGTACGGTCACCCCGATCCTGCCCGAAGAGGACTTCCAACTGCACGACATGGCCAACACCACCGACGAATGGGCGGCCACGGTGCACGTCTACCTCACCCCGGTCAACGACTTCTTCATCTACGAGCCCCGGCCCGACGGGACGTACCGGATGCAGCCCCGACGGCTCTGGTTCGACCTTCAGGACGCCCGGCACCTGTGGGACAAGGGACCGACGCGGCATGTGGCATGACACCCGCCTCGGTCATCGCGGACCACGCGAGCACACCCTGACCCGCGTCGTGCGGGCCGACCAGCACCGCGCGGTGCGTCGGGTCGTCGACACCCTCCGGGCCGACCTGGGCACGCCGCGATCCCTGTCGGAGATGGCGGAGATCGCCAACCTCAGCAGCGCCTACTTCAACCAGGTCTTCGGTGCCATCGTCGGCATCCCGCCGAGCCGCTACCTCACCGCGCTGCGGCTGGAGGCCGCCAAGCGGCTGCTCGTCGAGTCGGACCTGCGGGTGACCGACATCTGCTTCCAGGTGGGCTACAACAGCCTCGGCACCTTCACCTCCCGCTTCACCCAGCTGGTAGGGATGTCGCCGTACCAGTTCCGGGTCCTGTCCCGCGCCCCCGAGTGGCCCAGCCTGCCGCAACTGGTCAGCCGGACCGGGCGGTCCTTCCCGCCGGTCTACCGCTCCCACAAGCAGATCGCGGTGGGTGCCATCAGGTGGTCACCGGTCGGCGCGCTGGACTCCGAACTGGACACCACCCATGACGTCGAGCCACGCCCGATCTTCGTGGGTCTCTACCGCCAGGCCATACCCCAGGGCGAACCGGTGGCACACACCATCGCCCTCGGCTCGTCGACGTACACCCTGCCGATGGTGCCGGACGGCCGGTACCACGTCTTCGCGGTGTCGTTCCGGTGGTCGACGGTGCCGCGGGCGAACGCGCTGCTCGACGCGGCCAGCGGTGACGTCCTGGTGGCGTCCGGCGATCGGCCGCTGCGGGTCGTCGGCGCCCGGTTCCGCAACCACGTCGATCTCGTGATGAGGCCCGTCCAACCCACCGATCCACCCTTGCTGACCGCGGTGCCGCACCTGCTCGTGCGGTCGAAGGCCCCCCACCCACTCCTGCGGAGGAGCGCATCATGACCGAGGCCACCCCCACACCGACCGCCAGCGACGTCGACCAACTCCTGCCCGGACTGCCCGTGGCCAAGGCAGACCAGTACACCATCTCGATCCTCACCGCCGACTCCTCGGACAAGGCGCTGCGCGAGGTCCAGGCGCTGATGACCTCGGTGCTACGGGTCCAGGGGGTGTCCCACCTGCCCGCCGTGCACCGCGTGGTGGACACCTCGTTCCTCACCACGGCACACGGCCCCACCGGGCTGGAATCCGGTGACCTGCTCGTCGTGGACCAGGCCACCGGCCGGATCAACCTGCTGCGGGACGGGGCCAGCCGGCCGTACCTGGACGTGTCGAGCTGGTGCAGCGCCCACCTGTGGGACACCGCGACCAGCTCCGACCGCAGCCGGCTGTACATCTCCCTCAGTGGCATGCGGGGGCCGACGGCCAACCACGTCGGCATCGCCGGCAGCAGCGCGGTCCTCGAGATCGACACGCGTACCGGCAGGTTGAGTCGGGCGTTCACGGCCTTCGACCCGGTCAGCGGCGTGCCGTACGTCGACCGCATGCTGGACCTGGCCGGTCTCGTCGTCACCCCGGACGACCAGCGGGTGCTCGCCTGCGACTTCAACAACTGGCAGGGCAACGGCCGGGTGATCGCGATCGACCTGGACAGCGGCGACGTGTCGGTGCTCACCGACGGCCTCGACCAGCCGTCCACCCTGACCGTCGACGGTCCGGACCACGTCCTGGTCGCCAACACCCGCCAGCCGCACGGCAAGGCCGGCGGCGGGGAGATCGTCCGGGTGAACGTGCACACCGGAGAAAAGGAGGTGCTGGCCAACATCGCCGGGGTGGACGCGTCCCTGATCGGTGTGGTGCGGCTGCCGGACGGATCGTTCGTGGCGACCATGAGCGAGGGCACGCAGGAGAAATGCGTTCTCGTCCGGGTCGCTGCCGACGGCAGCGACCACCGCGTCATTTTCCACCCCAAGCCCGGCTTCCTCGGCTCCGGAATCTCCTCGGACGGAAATTCCGTCTGGGTCGCCGAGACGCTGCGTCGACGCGTCTATCAACTCGACTTCGACGGCAATGTCGAACGGCACATCCAGGTCTACGACGAGGTCGACGAGAACGACCTGGAGTTCATGTTCCGCGGATTCGACACGATCGAGAGCGTCAAGGTCGTCCCCTGACTCCGAAATATCGAAGAAGTAATCGCATTTGATCGGCGGCATCCTGAGAACGTCAGGCGAAAACGCACTGACAAAGCATCGGGAACGCCCCGACGGGCAGATACGAGGAGTGCCAGAATGCTCGACCAGAGAACCGGCCAGGTCGGCGCGGCGGAACTCAACCGCCTCATCCAGGACCAGGCCCACCAGGACATCGCCGAGCGGTTCCAGTTCGGGGCGCCGGCCGTCAGCCAGCTGGCCAACTTCGACAAGCGCAACGACAGCGAACTGCTGCGGGCCGCGACGGAGAGCACCAGCGCCGCCGAGCGCGAGCGGGCGCTGTGGGAGTACGCCCACCGCAACCAGGGGCAGTCGATCGAGGCGCTGACCCGGCACGTGCGTAGCGAGTCGGACCCCTCGGTGCGCTGGAACCTGCTCTGGCTGCTCGTCAAGCACGGCGGCGCGAACGTCGTGCCGGTGCTGCGGGAAGCCCTGCACGACGAGCACGCCGAGGTCCGGGACTGGGCGTCGCTCTTCCTCCAGGAGCTGACCGGCGAGCACCACCCGACGGTCTACAACGAGCTGGTGTGGGAGAACGACCGCACCTTCGACCAGACCCTGCCGTTGCAGATCGCCGGCTTCGCCGACGTCAACATCCCCGGCATGGGCTGGGTGCAGGCGCGGCTGTCGCCGATCTGGTTCGCCTCCATCCTCGGCCGGGTGCTGGCCTGCACCAACACCGACACCTACATGACCGACCTGGTCATCGAGAAGGAACTGCTCGGCTTCCACGACGACGACACCAACCACTACGAGACGTTCATGTTCCGGGGCGCCTCGTACGCGATGAGCGAGACGGTCACCCAGCACGTCTACGAGTCCAACACGATCCGGCCGTTCTACAAGTCCGGCCTGGTCAAGGAGGGCCCGGCCATCATGACGCCGGTGTCGCTGTCGCGTGCGGCCGGCACCGAGCGGCTCCGCCCGCAGAACATGCAGCACGTCGAGTGGCGCTCCTCGGACGGCTCCGACAGCGCCCGTGGCCAGCGGCTGCGCGACGTCGGCGTGTTCCGCAGCGTCCGCGGCCGGTTCTGGGGCTGGGCGCACACCGACCTCAACCGTTACCTGGAGAGCGGTGTGGTCGCGCCGGGCACGGTGCAGCTGGTGAGCACCGCCGACCCGGCCGTCGGCAAGATGGCCAACACCGTCATCTACGGCACCTTCCGCGGCAAGCTCGGCGACGTCACCGGCAACGGCACGCTGAGCGTCAACAGCATCCCCTGCCACGGCACCGTCAACGGCGAACTGGACCTGGACCTCGACGGGGTGGCCGACGCCGACCCGCGGGTGCCGAAGGCCTAGTGCTGACAACAGCTTCACCAGGGGTGGGTCGAGGGGTTTCCTCGACCCACCCCGCCCCCCTGTAACCACTTCGAGATGAGGATGCATGGACCAGCAGCTGACCCGCGATGTCGTCCCGCCCGTGGCGCGGGACTGGAACCCGAAGTCCCTCTCCGCCATCCTGGTGGCGCAGTTCATCGCCTTCGGGGTGGTGCTGGGCGTACAGGGTGTCATCTGGGTCGAGGTGATGGCCGACCTGGCCCTGCGCGAGGGGGTCTTCGGCACTCTGCAACTCGCCCTGCCGCTCGTCGGTCTGCTGGTCCTGATGTTCAACGGTCAGCTCTACGCCGGGCTCGGCAGCAAGTGGCAGTCGGTCCTGGCACTCGCCCTGCTGGGCGCCGGGATGCTGGTCCTCGCAGTCACCACCAACCTGTGGCTCTTCGCCCTGGCGTTGGTCTTCTCCGGCCTCGGGTTCGCGATGCTCGACGCCGCGACCAACGCCGCCGGGATGGACCTGGAACAGGCGACCGGTCGGCACGTCATGAACCTGATGCACGGCCTGCAGAGCGCGGGCGTGATGGTCGGCGCCGTGGCCACCGGCGCGGTGCTGGCCACCGGACTGTCGTACCACGCGGTGGCGGCGCTGTCGGTGCTGGTCTTCTGCGTGCCGGTCGTGCTCGCGACGCTGCCGGTACGCTTCGCCCCCGGCCTTCAGGAGGAGGAGGCAGCCGGCGACGGCGCGCTGCTGCGTAATCCGATCTTTCGCAAGCTCGCGGGGATCACCTTCCTCGGCAGCGCGGCGGAGGCCGTCGCCGTCGTCTGGACCGTCATCTACCTGGTCAACCTGGAAGCCTCGATCGCGGTCAGCGGCGTCATCTACGCGATCTTCAACGGCGCGATGCTGGTGGGCCGGTTCCTCAACGCCGCGGTGGTGTCCCGCTTCGGTTCGCGCGTCTCGTTGCTGATCTCCTCGGTGGGGATCCTGGTGGCGGTGGCGCCACTGTTGGCGTTCGACAACGTGCCGGCCGCGGTGGTGGCGTTCACCCTGCTCGGGCTCGCCGTGGCGGGCGTCCAGCCGACCGCCCTGAGTGCCTCGGCACCGTTGGCCGCCAACACCGGCTCGGTGGCGGCGGGCATCATGATGTCGGCCTACGGGGCCCTGCTGATCGCGCCGTTGGCGTACGGCTGGATCGCCGACTTCAGCTCGTTGCGCGCGGCGATGATCGTCCTGGCGCTGTGCGGACTCGCCGCGGTCTGGCTCTGCCTCGGGCTGCCCAGGAACACCGCTGCCGAACCGACCCGGTGACAACGCTTTCCCGCACGGATGGTGGTGGAGATGACAACGTCATTCCAGCGGCTCGGGCCGACGGGGCAACACGTCTTCCTGCTCGCCCAGGAGGAGGCACGCAGCCTCCAGCACGGCTACGTCGGTCCGCAGCACCTGTTGCTCGCCCTGCTGCGGCAGTCCGAGGGTGAGACGGCCGAGGCACTGCGGCGGCTGCGGTTGAGCTACCCGCAGGTGCAGGGGATCGTCCGCGAGATGGTGACGCCGCACGGGCACGCCGAGCAGCGGCCGACCACCTCGTACCTGCCGGTGGCACCGCACGTGCACACCCTGCTCGACATCGCCGGCGACGAGGCCGACCGGGCGGGTGGCGGCGAGGTGGGCCCGCCGCATCTGTTGCTGGCACTGGCCCGCGAGGAGAAGGGCTTCGTCCGCTACATCTTCGTCCGGGCGAACGTCGCCGACGCCTCGATCTACGACGCGGTCGTCACCGCCCTGCGCCAGGCCCGGTCCGCCGGCCCGGCGCAGGGCCCCGGCCGGGACAGCGAATCCTCCGTCCTGCGCAGCATCGGCCTGGACCTGACGGAGGAGGCCCGGTGCGGACGGCTGGACCGGGTGGTGGGGCGGGAGGCCGAGATCGTCCGTACGGTGCAGGTGCTGCGCCGCCGCAAGAAGAACAACATCGTCCTGATCGGTGATCCGGGCGTGGGCAAGACGGCGATCGTGGAGGGTCTGGCCCAGCAGATCGCGGACGGGGCCGTCGGCGCTTTCGCCGACACGTCGGTCTGGTCGGTGGACGTCGGGTCACTGCTGGCCGGCGCGACCTACCGGGGCCAGTTCGAGGAGCGGCTGCACCAACTCGTCGACGAGGTGATCGCCACCGGATCGATCCTCTTCATCGACGAGCTGCACATGATCGTCGGTGCCGGCTCGGCGGAGAGCGCGGTGGACGCCGCGAACATCCTCAAGCCGGCGCTGGCCCGGGGCAAGCTGCGGCTCATCGGCGCGACGACGTTCGACGAGTACAGCCGGCACATCGAGAAGGACCCGGCGCTCAAGCGGCGACTGCAACCACTTGTGGTCGAGGAACCCTCGGTCCCGGACACGGTACGGATCCTGCGCGGAGTGCGACCGCACTACGAGGAGCATCACGGGCTGCGCTTCACCGACGAGGCGCTGGAGGCGGCGGCCCGGCTCTCCAGCCGCTACATCCCCGACCTGTTCCTGCCGGGTAAGGCCATCGACCTGCTGGACGAGGCGGCCAGCAAGGTGTGGTACGAGACCCAGCCCGGCAGCTCGGCCACCGCGCCTGTCGACCCGGCGGCGGATCGTACGGCTGAGGCGGTGACCGGTCGGGACGTCGCGGTGGTGCTGTCGGCGCAGAGCCGGATCCCGCTGAGCCGCCTGCTCGCCGAGGGCGCGCAGCGCGGCGACGAGATCGTCGATCTGCTCAGCCGGCGGCTGGTCGGCCAGGGTAGGGCCCTGGCGAGCGTGGCGAAGGCCGTGCAGCGGGCGCACGCCGGGGTGCGTTCGGGCACCGGGCCGCTCGCCTCGCTGCTGATCACCGGGCCGCCCGGGGTCGGCAAGACCCAACTCGCCAAGGTGCTCGCGAGCTATCTGCTGGGCAGCGAGGCGGCGTTGATCCGGCTGGACATGGGCGAGTATCAGGAGTCGCACACGGTGAGCCGGCTGATCGGCGCGCCACCCGGGTACGTCGGTCACGACCAGGGCGGGCAACTGACCGAGGCGGTGCGGCGCCGGCCGTACTGTGTGGTGCTGCTGGACAATCTCGACCAGGCGCATCCCGATGTGCGGAACCTGATCGCCCAGATCCTGGACGAGGGTGTGCTCGTCGACGGGCGGGGGCGAAGCATCAGCTTCGCCAACACCACCCTGCTGGCCACCGTCGGTGTCGAGACGTCGATGCTGCGCCGGTCGGGCGCGGTGGGCTTCCAGTCCACAGCCGACACCGCAGCCGAGCCCGATCGCGCCGACGGCGGCCACCTGCACCATCTGCGGGAGGTGCTCGGGGCCGGGTTGCTGGCCCGGCTGGACGACGTGGTCGTGCTGGAGCCACTGGCCCACGCCGACGTGATGAGACTTGTCGACCTGCTGCTGGAGGAGGTGCGGCAGGACCTGATGAACCATCAGGTGCAGCTCTGTCTGACCGCCGACGCGCGGTCCTGGTTGGCGCGCCGAGGGTACGACCACGAGCACGGCGCCCGAATGTTGCGCCAGGTCATCCAGGAATCGCTCGTCGCGCCCGCCGTCGCCGGTCTGGTGGACCGCCGCTTCGGCGCGGGCGACACGCTCCAGGCCGATGTCGTGGCGGACAGGGTGCGCATCGAGGTGGCCGACGCCACGGACCCGGTGCCGGTCGGGTAGGGCGGCCTAGCTCCGCTCGACCAGGGCACGCAGGTTGTTGAGGTGCATCTGCCAGCCGGCCCGGTGCTCGGCGGCGATCTCCGCGCCGCCGGGCAGCCGGTCGAGGCCGGTCTCCCGCAGTTCGACGACGGTGCCGACCTGGGTCGGGCGGAGCACGAACTCCACGTGCGTGCTCTCCGGCCAGCCGTCGTCGGCCCAGTCCATCGCCAGCAGCCGGCCGTCGACGAGGTCGGTGATCACGCCGGTGGTCTGGTTGCTGCCGTCCGGGCCCTCCCAGGTCTCCGTGACCTTGCCGCCGACGACCGGATCCAGGTCGAGATAGCTCCACCAGCCGGCGCGGACGTCGGCGGCGACAAGTGCCTGCCAGACCCGTGGCACCGGGGCCCCGATCTCGACCGTCTGCTGGACGATCGTGTCATCGTCGTGAGCTGCCATGACGGGCAGCTTAGTCAAATGGTCGGTGAAATGGTCCGCGACCGGCCGACGGAAGCGAACTCGATCCGGCTGTGGTGGTGGACCACGGTATGACGTAACTGTGATGGTCTTGCGCGAAGGCGACCATTAACATTCACGCACATCAATCACGGTGTGTCGGTGCACCGCGAAGTCCGCAGGGGAGTGCGTGATGATCCGACGACGACTGCTGCGCGCGGCCACCGCCGCGCTGGCGGCGGTGCTGGCGGCGACCGGGGTGCAGGTGGTCACCGCCGCCAGCGCCGCCGCCGCCCGGACCGTCTACTACGACGCCAGCCGGGCCGGTGAGTTCCGGACCAACTTCGACCAGGCCGCCCAGATCTGGAACAGCCGGGTGAGCAACGTCCGGCTGGTGGCCGGCACGCCCGCCAACGTCACCATCCTGGTCGACAACGGCTGGCCCCGGGCCCAGGTCACCGGGCTCGGCTCCGGTCGGATCTGGATGGGCTGGGAGGCGGTCAACCAGGGCTACCACCGCACCCGCATCGCGACCCACGAGTTCGGTCACATCCTCGGTCTGCCCGACCGGCGCACCGGGCTCTGCTCCGACCTGATGTCCGGCAGCAGCGCCCCGGTCTCCTGCACCAACGCCAACCCCAGCGCGACCGAGGCCAGCCAGGTCAACCAGCTCTTCGCGGGCAGCCGCAGCGCGGCCGACGTCACCGCGACGACGTACACCTGGACCGCCGACGGTGACGTCGGGACGTTCGTGGTCGGCGGGCGGCCGGCCACCGAGAACTACCCGTGGCTGGTCTACACCTCCGGTTGCACCGGCACCCTGATCAAGGCCAACTGGGTGGTGACGGCCAAGCACTGCTCGACACCGTCGTCGGTGCGGGTGGGCAGCACCAACCGCAGCAGCGGCGGCACCGTGGTCGGAGTGAGCCGGGCGGTCAACCACCCCAGCATCGACGTCAAGCTGCTCCAGCTCTCCAGCTCGGTCAGTTACGCGCCGGCCCCCATCCCGACCTCCTCCGGCGCGGTGGGCACCGCCACCCGGATCATCGGCTGGGGTCTGACCTGCCCGGTACGCGGTTGCGGCTCGGCGCCGACGACCGCGTACGAGCTGGACACCTCGATCGTGGCGGACAACCGGTGCAGCGGCATCAACGCCACGTACGAGATCTGCACCGACAACACCAACGGCAACTCCGGCGCCTGCTACGGCGACTCGGGTGGCCCGCAGGTGCGCCGGATCAACGGCGTCTGGAACGTGATCGGCGCGACCAGCCGCGCCGGCAACAACAGCCCCACCTGCGCCACCGCCCCCTCCGTCTACGGCGACCTCTCCTCCATCCGCTCCTGGATCAACACCCAGGTCGGTGGCCTCCCCGCCTAACAGCCCCATCC
>NZ_POTX01000480.1 GCF_003236305.1 Micromonospora endophytica
CTGCACGATGGCGTAACCCCGGTCGAGGGTGGCGGCGGGGGAGAGCGCGCGGAGCCGGGCCACCGTGTGCCGCAGGTCCTCCTCGGCGGAGCCGAGGCGGTGGGTCAGGCACCGCTCGGCCCGCTGGCGCAGGGCGGTCAGCTCGCCGGCCCGCTGCTCGACCATCACCTGTGGACGGGCCAGCACCGGCCGCGATCGCAGCGCCTCGATCCGGTGTGACTCGCGGTCGACCAGGTTGTGCACGGCCCGGTGCAGTCGGTGCCGAGCCTGGTTGATCAGGCGCAGCTCCTCCGTCAGGTCCGGTACGACCCGCTTGGCGGCGTCGGTGGGCGTCGACGCCCGTACGTCGGCCACGTAGTCGACGAGCGGGGTGTCCGTCTCGTGGCCGATCGCGCTGACCACCGGCGTACGGCAGGCGAACACGGCCCGGCACAGCGCCTCGTCGGAGAAGGGCAGCAGGTCTTCGATGCCGCCCCCGCCCCGGGCCAGGATGATCACATCGATGCTCGGGTCGGCGTCGAGCACCTTGAGCGCGTCCACGATCTGCTGCACCGCGCCGGCGCCCTGCACGGCCACGTTCACGGTCCGGAACTCCACCGCCGGCCAGCGGCGGCGGGCATTCGTCAACACGTCCCGTTCGGCGGCACTGGCCCGGCCGGTGACCAGCCCGATCCGCTGCGGCAGGAACGGCGGCCGGCGCTTGCGGGCCCGATCGAAGAGTCCCTCGGCGGCGAGCAGCTTCTTCAACTTCTCCAGCCGGGCCAGCAGCTCACCGAGACCGACCTGACGGATCTCGTCGGCGCGCAGGCTGAGGGTCCCCCGCGCGGCGTAGAACTCGGGCTTGGCGTGCAGCACCACGCGGGCACCCTCGCGCAGCTCGGGGGCACCGGAGTCGAGTACATCCCGGTTGGTGGTGACGGTGAGGCTCAGATCGGCCGACGGGTCACGCAGGGTCAGGAAGACGGTGCTCGCCCCCGGCCGACGACTGATCTGCGCCACCTGCCCGTCGATCCAGACCCAGCCCAGCCGGGCCACCCAGGCGCCGATCTTCTGGCTGACCACCCGTACCGGCCACGGCTCCTCGGAGCTGCTCTTCCCGCCCGCTCCGGCCTCCTGCCCCACAC
>NZ_POTX01000481.1 GCF_003236305.1 Micromonospora endophytica
GGGCACCGGCCCGGCCGCCGTCGCCTCCGCCCCCGCTCCCGCCAGCCCCGGCGGCCCTGCGGCTGTTGCCACATCCGATGCCCTGCCGGCGGGCCTGCTGAGCGGTGCGGCCGGTTGGGTGGTGCCGCCGGATCCGGCAGCGTTCGCCGCCGCGCTGCCGGTGGCCGTGGCCAGGGCCGCTGCCCTCTCCGGGGCCGCCCGGTCCCGCTACGAGCGCATCTTCCACCCCGACGTGGTCACGAAACGCCTGATCGACGTGTACGCCTCGCTGAGCCCTTCCGGAGGGAGCTGACCGCCTACCTGCCGTGCGGGTCGGTGGCGTTGAGCGTCTCGATCACCGTGGCGTAGTCGCCGCGCACCTCGGCGTACCGGAGGAACTTCACCCGCTCGACCTGGATCTCCGTCGCGTCCGGCTGCTTCTCGATCAGCCCGAGCACCTCGCGCACGAACTCGTCCAGCGGCATTGCGACCTCGTTGTTCTCGTGCCCCGGCAGCAGTTCGGTACGCACCCCTGGCGGCACCAGCTCCACCACCTTGACACTCGTGTCGGCAAGCTGGAGGCGCAGGGACTCGCTGAGCATGTGGATCGCGGCCTTCGACGCGTTGTAGCTCGGCGTGGCCTTCAACGGCGTGAACGCCAGCCCGGAGGAGACCGTCATGATCGTCGCGTCCGGCCGGGACCGCAGGTGCTCGATGAACGCGGCGATCAGACGGATCGGGCCAAGCACGTTGGTGGCCACCACCGATTCGGCGGAGGCGAGGAACGACTCCGGCTGGTGCCAGTCCTCGACCCGCATGATCCCGGCCATCGTGATCAGCACGTTCAGCTCAGGATGCCGAGCCAGCACCTCCTGGGTGGCTGCGGCGATGCTCGCCGGGTCCGCCGTGTCGATCGTGACGGTGTCGATGCCGGGATGGTCTGCGGCGATCTTGTCCAGCAGTTCCGTGCGGCGGCCACCGACGATCACGGTGTTGCCCCGGGCCTGAAGTTCGAGGGCGAGCGCGAGGCCGATCCCGCTCGTCGAGCCGGGAATGAAGATCGTGTTACCAGAGCTGTCCATACCCCCACCCTGCCCCCGCCAAGACCCCAGAGGC
>NZ_POTX01000482.1 GCF_003236305.1 Micromonospora endophytica
GTTAGGGGGTGCGGATGGTGTCTAGGGCGAGGAGGGCTACGTGGAGGGAGAGGCAGGTCTCGACGGAGTCGAGGTCTGCGTCGAGGATGCGGCCGATGCGGGCCAGCCGCTCGTAAAAGGCCGGTCGGGACAGGTGTGCCACGCCGGCCGCCGCCGACTTGTTGCGGCCCTGTTCCAGGTACGCCCGCAGGGTGCCGAGCAGTTGCTCACGCGGATGCCGGGCGTCGTACGCCAGCAGGGCGCCCAGCTCGCGCTCGACGAACGTCTGTAGCCGCGGCTCGTCGCGCAGCAGGTGCAGCAGCCCGGAGAGCCCGACGTGCGGCAACCGGAAGATCGGCAGCTCCCGCCGGTCCCGGCGGGCCGCCTCGGCGACCTGCCGGGCCTCGGTCAGCGATCGTCCCGCCTCGCGCAGGCTGCCCACCCCGGACCCGGCCGCGATGATCAGGCCGCCGGTGACCCCCGCCGGGTCGCGGTGGCGCTGCTGTGGACGGCCGCGCCGCAGCGCGGCAGCGAAGGCGGTGAGCGCCCGCTCCTCCGCCGCCCGGTCGGGCAGGATCAGCAGCGTACCGACGCTCTGATCGTCCACCGCGCTGGTCAACGCGGTGAGGTTCGCCTCCCGCAGCGCCTGGCCCACCGCCTCGGCGAGATCCCGCAACCGGGCCGGCCCGGGATCGTCACCGGTCAGCCCCCAGTCGCCACCGGCGACCGGATCTCCGGCCGGGCCGGTCTCCGCGGCCGACTTCGACCGCGTCACGCTGCCACCGCTGGCCGATGGCTCGTCGCCTCGGTGCCGGACCACCCCGTCGCCTCGGTGCCGGACCACCACGCCGACCAGGTGGCGGCGTTCCAGCACCAGCCCCAGCCCCCGGGCCCGCAGGGCCACCTCGTCCACCGGCCGGGAGCGGTCCAGCAGGGCGGTGAGCAGGGTGCGATGCACCTGCCGTTCCAGCCCTTCGGCGTCGCGTCGGATGAGCCGCCCCAGCGCCAGCGTCGAGGCGGCCCGCTCGACCAGGATGGTCAGCCGGGTCGGCGGCGCGGGCGGTGGAGCTTCACCGGCCCGATCCGCCCCGCCGGTGCTGCTCAGGTCACCCCCC
>NZ_POTX01000483.1 GCF_003236305.1 Micromonospora endophytica
CTCCACCTTTGACCCGGTACGCGCCCGCCGGCTGGCGGCGGCGGGGTTCGAGGTGCGGGGTGCCAGCCGGCGGGCGCGTACCGGGTCAAAGGTGGAGTGGGTGGTCACGGACCTGGCCACCGGCGCGGGCGTCGCCGAGGCGGTGGCCGGGACGGACGCCGTGCTGCACCTGGCCAGTTCGCCGCGCCGACAGACCCGGGAGGTCGACGTGGTCGGTACCCGCCGGCTGGTGGAGGCGGCCGCAGCGGCAGGCGTACGGCACCTGGTGTACGTCTCGATCGTCGGTGTGGACCGGGTGCCGTACTCGTACTACCGCGCGAAACTGGCCGCCGAGCAGGTGGTGGCGGCCGGTGCGGTGCCGTGGACGGTGTTGCGGGCCACCCAGTTCCCCCAGTTCCTCGACCAGTTGTTGCGCCTCTCCAGCCGGCTCGGGCCGGTGATCGGCGACCGGGCGGTGGTGGCGCAGCCGGTCGATCCCGATGAGGTGGCGGATCAGCTGATCGAGCTGCTGCGCACCGGAGCGCGGGGCGACATCGTCGAGTACGGCGGGCCCGAGGTGCTGCGGTTCGACGAGGCGGTCCGGATGTGGCGGCAGGCACGCCACTCGCGCCGGCCGTTGCTGCCGGTGCGGTTCCCCGGCCGGCTCGGTGGGGAGCTACGCGCGGGTGGCCTGGTCACCGCCGCACAACCGACGGGCCGACGGAGGTGGGCCGACTATCTGGCCGACACGTACGGGGGAACGAGCAGAAGATGACATCCGCTCGGGTTCGCCTCGGCATACCGTCGGCTCATGCTCGCGTTCATCGCCACCAGCATCCTGTACGTCTGCGGGTTCGTCTTCCTCTACGGGGTGATCCGGCTCGCTGTCCGGCACGCCTTGGAGGACATCGAGATGCGGCGGATCCAGGCCCAGCGGGCCGAGGAGATGGCCGTGGCCCGCGACCAGGCGATGCTGCGGGAACACGGCTTCCTCACCAACGGCTGACCTGCCGCGCCCCGCGCCCGTCGATCTAGGGACTATCGTCGTTGTTGGAGATCAACTCACGACGATAGTCCCTAGATCCACGGGTGGGGTGGGCG
>NZ_POTX01000484.1 GCF_003236305.1 Micromonospora endophytica
GGGCGGCGCGATCGGCGGCCCCGGGGGCGTCTCATCGGACGGTGGCCGGTGCCGGGGCGACCGCCGCCGCGCGGGCGACCGCGCGGGGCAGCGCCGGGCCACGGTAGATGAAGCCGGTGTAAAGCTGCACCAGGCTGGCGCCCGCGTCGAACATCCGGGCGGCGTCGTCGGGGTCGACGATCCCGCCGACGCCGATGATCGGCAGTCGCCCGCCGGTCTCGGCGTGGACGAAGGCGACCACCTGGCGGGCCCGGTCGGCCAGCGGACGGCCGGACAGGCCACCGGCCTCACCGGCCCGTGGCTTGTCGGCCGGGGCGAGCCCGTCCCGGCTCAGCGTGGTGTTCGTGGCGATCACCCCGGCCGCGCCTCGCGCCAGACACACCTCCAGCAGTTCGGCGATCGCCGGTTCGGTCAGGTCCGGGGCGATCTTGACCAGCACCGGCTGCTCCCCCACCAGCGCGGCCAGCAACGCGTCCAGGTGGTCGCGGTCCTGCAACGCGCGCAGGCCCGGGGTGTTCGGTGAGGAGACGTTCACCGCGAAGTAGTCGCCGTGTCCGCGCAACGCCTGGTACGACGTGCGGTAGTCCTCCACCGCGTCCTCCAGCGCCGTCACCTTGGACTTGCCCAGCGAGATCCCCAGCGGTACGCCGAGCGGGCGGGGCAGCGCCGCCAGCCGGGTCGCCAACGCCGCCGCGCCGGCGTTGTTGAAGCCCATCCGGTTGATCACCGCTTCGCTCTCCGGCAGCCGGAACAACCGCGGCCGGGGGTTACCCGGCTGCGGGTGCGCCGTGACCGTGCCGACCTCGACGAAGCCGAACCCCAACGCCGGCCAGGCCGGCAGGGCCACACCGTCCTTGTCCATCCCGGCGGCCAGCCCGACCGGGTTGGGGAAACGCACCCCGAACACGGTGCGCGGCGCCGCCACCGCGTACCGGGCGCGCAACGCCGCCAGCGCGACCGGCCGCCCGGCCAGCGCCGCCAACCGCCGCAGCGTCCACTCGTGCGCCTTCTCGGCGTCCCCACCACCGATCCGGAACAACCCCCGCCGCACCGTCGCCTCAAACATCACACCC
>NZ_POTX01000485.1 GCF_003236305.1 Micromonospora endophytica
GGGCGGGGGCGGCGGCAGGGCAGCGCTGGGGGCCGGACCTGCCGTCGGATGACGCGGACGAGCTGACCTGGCTGTTGTTCCACCAGGAGCAGGTGCTCAGCCTCGATCAGGCCCGCCGGCACCTGTCGCCGAAGGCGATCCGGCACAGGGTCGAGTCCGGTCGCTGGCGGAAGGTGCACCGCGCCGTCTACGTCACGCACAACGGGCCAGTGACACCGGCACAACTGCGGTGGATAGCTGTCCTGTCCACCGGCCCGGCGGCGGTGCTCGGCGGGCTGAGCGCGGCCCGAGCCTGGGGCCTGCGCAGGCACGACGACGGGCTCGTGCATCTGCTCGTGCCGAGGAGCCACCGGCCGCGTGCGATGCCGCCCGGCGTCCGGGTGCACCGCACCACCATCCTGCCTGACGAGGACGTCCTCGACGTGGGGCAGCCGCGCCGGACGATGCCGGCCCGGTCAATTGTCGACGCGGCGCAATGGGCGGTCACGGACCACCAGGCTTGTGCGATCATCGCGGCCGGTTTCCAGCAGCGCCTCGTCGGCGGCGACGATGTGCAGCGCGTACTCGAACGTCTGCCACGCGCCCGGCGGCGCAACCTGATCCGGCGGACCGCCGCCGACGCGGCAGGTGGCGCGCACTCGCTGCCGGAACTCGACTTCCTCACGCTCGTCCGGCGCGCCGGACTGCCCGAGCCGACCCGGCAGGCAGTGCGTCGGGACGCTGCCGGTCGACGTCGCTACCTGGACGCGTTGTTCGAGGACTGGCGGGTGCACGTGGAGATCGACGGTGGTCAGCATCTCGACCCGGCCACGGCCTGGGCGGACATGCGTCGCCAGAACGACCTGTGGCAGCGCGGGGAGCGAGTGCTCCGCTTCCCCGCCTGGGCCGTCCGCCACAATCCCACCGAGGTGATCACCCAACTCCGCGCCGCACTGCTCGCGGCCGGCTGGCGCCCCTGACGCCCGCAGATCTTGTTGCGAGAGCGCCCCTCCGGGGGCAGTTTCGCAACAAGATCCAGCAAGAGTCAGGTGAGGAGGTGGGATAGGTGGGGGGTGGTGAGGACGGAGT
>NZ_POTX01000486.1 GCF_003236305.1 Micromonospora endophytica
CCCCCCTGCCCGCCCCCGTTGATCAAGAAGTTTGCGTCTCAGAATCCGCCGGGGCTGACCAAAACTTCTTGATCAACGCCGCCGGGGATCGGTCAGCGGCGGCGGAGGGCTTGGCGGACGGTTTCGGGTATGTAGTCGGGGCGGAGGGTGTCGGACCAGGTGAAGCGGAGGACCCGCCAGCCGGCGTTGACGAGCCGGTTCTGTCGGATCCGGTCCTGGTAGACCGCCTGTGGTGTGCCGTGTGGCTCCCGGCCGTCCGCCTCGGCGATCACCCGGGGACCGCGCCACCCGAGATCACCGATTCCCAGCAGGTAACCGTCCCCGTCACGGACCTCCAGTTGCAACACGTCGGGCGGTACCCCGCCATCGACGCACCTCAGCCTTGAGCGGGTCTCCAAGGGAGACTGAGCGCGGCTGTCCGCCTCGGCCAGCCACGTCCGCGCGGCAACCGCGCCGCGGCGGCCTTCGATCAGGGCCGGAATCGCCGCAAGGTCCGCTTCGGTGAACAACTGCCGGTTGAGCGCCGAGTCGAGAAGGCAGATCGCCGGGTACCGGCCCACCCGGAGGATGACATCGGCAGCGGTACGGATCGCGGTCGTGACGGGAATGCCCGCGTGTACGGACAGATCGGCGGGGCCAAGCGTGAGTTGGTGCACCACCAGATCCGGATCACTGCGTCGCTGCGGACGCGGCTGGTAAACCGGCACCGACACGTGGATCTCGGAGTTCGCCCTCAGTCCGGCGATGCCGTGCAGCTCAGCGGCCGTGTCCAGGACGGCCACCGCATCCGGACCCAGACTCTCGACCGCCGCACGAATCCGCGCTCGCCGTAGTCGGAGCACATCCGGCTCGACAGTTGGCACAAAGCGCCCCCGGGCAACCTTGGTCCAGCGTCCCGACCTGACGAAATGCCGGATCTGGTCCCTGGTGTAACCGACGGCCAGCGCCTGCCGCGCCGTCACCACCCCGCCCTGCCCCGCAGCCATCCGGTGCAACAGATCGAAGTCACTCGCCATCCACCCAGCCTGCCGAACCC
>NZ_POTX01000487.1 GCF_003236305.1 Micromonospora endophytica
TGAGCCATTCCGCGCAACGTTCTGATTACCGGTGGTGATCATGTGGTGCGGTCGTGGTCGGTGTGGAGCAGGACGAGTGCGGCGGCCACGATCTTGCCGATGTGCCATGGGTCGAGGCTGATGTTGCGTAGCGCCTTGAAGGTGGTCTTGAGCAGGGAGTTTCCGCGTTCGCCGATGGCTCGTAGGCCGTTGTGGGCCTTGTTGAACTGCTGCTGGATCGCGGTGAGTCGGCTGTTCTTTGGTTTCTTGAACGCCACGGTGATGGTGGTGGACTCGCCTTCGTAGCCCAGATCGCCGAGGGGGCGCAGATCGGCGCCGGCCTCTCGGAGGCAGGGCAGGAGTTCAGGGTGGGTGCGTAGTGCGGTGGTGTCGTGCTCGCGGCCGGGACGTACGGGCGAGGTCCAGATGGGCCAGCCGTCGCCGACGGTGATCACCTGGATGTTGCCGCCGTGGTTGTCGTGCTTGGCCGACCACCACAGATCCACGCCCGGTGTGGGCCCAGGAGTACGACACCGGTCGGTCTCGATCAGCGTGCCGTCGATGTTGACGTGGGAGTAGCCGGCGGTCTTGGCGGCGAGGAGGGCGCCGTGCAGGCCGGGCGCCTGCGCGGCGAGTACGGCGATGGCCTCGTGCAGGTAGTCGTAGCCGGTGGACACGCTGATCCGGTTGTCGGCGGCGAGTTGCTTGATCCGGGTGCCGTCGTAGAACCAGCGCAGGGTCAGGATCGCCTGGTCACGGCAGGGAAGCGACCGGGTCCGGGCCCGGGTGCCGCGGCGGATACGTTCGGCGTTGAGCAACCCGGTCAGGCGGCTCACCGTCTCCTCGCGTACCGGCAGTACAGCGGTGTATGTGACACTCATGTCGACGCAGGACCTCTATGAAGTTGATCTGTGGAAGGACCACTTCGTATCGGGGTTCTGCGTCTTTTCTCCGTACCCCGCCTGATCTGGCGCGTCCGACGCCTACCCGGCATTCCGGACAGCTACTGACTGCTACCGCCTGCTTGCGCGGAATGGCTCA
>NZ_POTX01000488.1 GCF_003236305.1 Micromonospora endophytica
CGCTGAGGGGCGGGGGGCGTCTGCTGTGCGTTCCAGTTGGCCTCCGCCTCGAACAGCTTCTCCAACTCACCGCGGTCGAGGAAGATGCCCCGGCATTCGCCGCACTGGTCGATGACGACGCCGCTGCGCTCGTACTGGCGCATTTCTCCGTGACACTTGGGACAGGTCAGGCTCATTACCCGAAGGTACCTGGTCGGGTCATCCGGCAGCCGTCAGCGCGGCCGTCACCTCCTCGTCGGAGACCTCGTGGAAGTCGTCGTAGTAGGCTCCGACCGCGCCGAAGGTGGGGGGCCGCTGGGCGCAGATCACCTGGTCGGCGTCGGCGGCGAGCATCTCGTACGCCTGCTCGGAGCCGACCGGGACGGCGACCACGACGCGGCGGGCACCGAGTTGGCGGGCGACCTGGACGGCCGCGCGGGCGGTCGCTCCGGTGGCCAGTCCGTCGTCGACGATGACGGCGACGCGGTCGGTGAGGTCCAGCGGGGGGCGGCCGGCCCGGTAGATCCGCTCGCGCCGGTCCAGCTCGGCCTGCTCGCGGTGCTGGACCTCGGCGATGTCGGCGCTGTCGACCTGGCGGGCCACTGTGTCGTTGAGGACGCGTACGCCGCCGGGGCCGAGTGCTCCGAAGGCCACCTCCGGGGCCATCGGCATGCCGAGCTTGCGGACCACCAGCACGTCCAGTGGCACACCGAGTCGTTCGGCGACGACCCGGGCCACTGGCACGCCACCGCGCACCAGGCCGAGTACGACGACCCCGGGTTCGCCGATCAGGGCGGTCAGCCGGTCGGCGAGGGCGCGGCCCGCCTCGGCTCGGTCGCGGTAAACGGTCATGCCTTCAGGTCTACGCCGGGTGGGGCGTCTTCGCCTGCCGGTTGCCGGATCCGCCGGATGTGCAGTGGGGGTGCCCAGAGCAGGAACGCGATCGGGTACAGCAGGTAGCCGAAGCGGGTGGTGGGCATCAGCAGGATGGCGGCGAGGAGTCCGTACCCGCAGACCAGTGCGGCGGCGTGGGC
>NZ_POTX01000489.1 GCF_003236305.1 Micromonospora endophytica
GAGGCGGTGGAGGTCGCGGGGGAAGGGGGTGACCTCGCGGATGTTGGTGGCGCCGGTGAGGCGGGCGACGAAGCGTTCCAGGCCGATGGCGAAGCCACCGTGCGGCGGCAGGCCGTGCCGGAAGGCGTCGAGGTAGCCGGCGTACGGGTCGGTCGGCTCGCCTCGGGCCGCCAGCGCGGCCAGGTAGTCGGCGTGCCGGTGCAGCCGCTGCCCACCGGTGACCAGTTCCAGTCCCCGGAACAGCAGGTCGAACCCGTTGGAGTAGGTCGGGCGAGCCGGGTCCGGATGGGTGTAGAACGGCCGCTTCGCCATCGGGTACCCGGTGACGAAGAGGAAGTCCGACTGGTGTTCGCGGCGGGCCCACTCCCCCAGCGCCCGCTCGTGCGCGGGCGCCAGGTCCGGCTCGTCGGCGGGCACGCCGGCGATCCGCAGCGCCTCGGTGAAGTGCACCGCCGGGATCTGCGCGGGCACCACCGGCAGTTCCCGGCCGAGGGTCGCCAACGCGGCGGCGGCCCGGTCGCCGACCGTGTCGAGCATCCCGGCGAGGGTGTCCCGCAGCACCGCCATCACGTCCCGGTGGTCGGTGACGAAGCCCAGTTCGACGTCGAGTGAGGTGTACTGCGCCAGGTGCCGCACGGTGTCGTGCGGCTCGGCGCGGAACACCGGCCCGACCTCGTAGACCCGCTCGAAGACACCGACCATGAGCTGTTTGTAGAACTGCGGCGACTGCGCCAGGTACGCCGGCCTGCCGAACCAGTCCAGAGTGAACACGTTCGCCCCGCTCTCGGTGGACGTGGCGACCACCTTCGGCGTGTGGATCTCCACGAACCGCCGGGCGTCGAGCGTGGCCCGGAACCCGGCCACCGCCGCCGCCGAAATCCGCAGCGCGGCCGACCGCGTCGGATGCCGCAACGCCACGGGCGCGTGGTCGAGCTGGGTGGGCAGGGTCGCGGTCAGACTCGGCCGATAAAGATCAAACGGCGGGGGTACGGCG
>NZ_POTX01000048.1 GCF_003236305.1 Micromonospora endophytica
GTCCCGCCCTACGGACTCTTCCCCCGAACGATCCGGGTGGAGAAGTGTCAGCCGGCGATCTTGTGCAGCTCGTCGAGGTCCGCCGCGGAGAGTTCGAGGCCGGCACCGGCGATGTTCTCGCGCAGATGCGCCACCGAGGACGTGCCGGCGATGAGGAGAATGTTCGGCGATCGACGCAGCAGCCAGGCCAGTGCGACGGAGATCGGTGTCGACCCGAGCCGGGTCGCGACGGCGGTGAGGGTGTCCGACTGCACCGGGCTGAAGCCGCCGAGCGGGAAGAACGGCACGTACGCGACGCCCTCGGCGGCGAGCCGATCGATCAGGGCGTCGTCGTGCCGGACGGCGAGGTTGTACATGTTCTGCACGGAGACGATCGGGGCGATGCGCTGGGCCTGCGCGACCTGCTCGCCGGTGGCGTTGCTGACACCGAGGTGCCGGATGACGCCCTGCTGTTGCAGGTCGACGAGCGTCTCGAACGCCGCGCCGATGGGCTCGGGGACGGGACCCTGCGCGTTACCGAGGCGCAGGTGCACCAGGTCGAGGACGTCGACGCCGAGGGTCTCCAGGTTGTCGGCGATCTGCTGACGCAGCTCGTCCGGCTGCCGCGCGGTCGGCCAGCCGCCCTCGGCGTCCCGCCGCCCGCCGACCTTGGTGGCGATGAGGAGGTCTTCGGGGTACGGGTGCAGTGCTTCCCGGATCAGCTCGTTGACGACGCGGGGCCCGTACGCCTCGGCGGTGTCGATGTGGGTGATGCCGAGGTCGACCGCTTCGCGCAGCACCGCAAGGGCGGCGTCGTGGTCCTTCGGTGGCCCCATGACCCAGGGGCCGGCGAGTTGCATCGCGCCGTAGCCGAAGCGGGTGACTGTGGTGTCACCAAGGGTCCAGGTGCCACCGGGCAGGTCGGGTGTGGTCGCGCTCATGAACAGAAGCCCTCTCGATGTGCCGTACGGACCGGATGGTCGTGCACCAGCTTCGACGGGCCGCTACCTTTTGGAAAGTAGTTACTTTAAAGTGAGCTGCTACCTGACAGGAGGAGGACAGGTGACCACCAGGACCGCCGCGGAGCGGAAGGCCGACGCGAAGGCGCAGTACAACGCCTTCCTGGCGGTCTGCCCGAGCCACCAGATCCTCGGCCGAGTCTCCGGCAAGTGGGTGGCGCTCGTCCTCTCCGCTCTCGGCAGCGGTCCGGACTGTGCCGGGGACGCACGTCCCATGCGGTATTCGGAACTTGCCCGGGTGCTCGCCGGGGTGAGCCCGAAGATGCTCTCGCAGACACTCAGGTCTCTGGAGCGGGACGGGCTGGTGTCCCGGACCGCGACCGCGACGGTCCCGGTGACCGTCTCGTACGAACTCACCGCACTCGGACTTTCGCTGCACCACACGGTGCATCAGCTCAAACTCTGGGCCGAGCGGCACCGGGACGACGTGGCCGCGCATCAGGACCGCTACGACGCGACCTGACCACCGCCCGCCGCCGCGCACCGCCCGCCCTACCGACCCTCAACCACTCTGGCCAGGTTGTTCGCCCAACTCCTCCTCGATCACCTGGATCGCTCCGCTGATCCGCAGCACCGTCTCATGCAGGGCAGCCTGCCGCTGCTCCAGGTCAGCCAGCGCCCGCTGGCCCGCCGCGTACTCGTCGCGCAGCGCCACCAGGCGGTGCTGCAACCGTTCGCGCAACGGATCCTCGGTGGTCATGGCCGCCCCTTGGCTGCCGTACGCAGGCTGGCCGTGATCGCCGGATCCTGGGCCAACGCCGTCCCCCAGAGCGCGCCCGTGTGATCGCGCCAGAACAGGTAGACCTGCTGCGGATCTCCATCGCGGGACTGGCCGGCGATGACCGTGGTACCGGCGGGTGCCGCGGCCAACTCCCGGGCCACGGTCCGCAGGTCGAAGCGGCCCGTCAGGCCGACGAGCGGACCTGCGCCGTCGTCCCGGGTGATGTGCAGCGCGGTGAACGTCGGCGGCTCGGCCCCGCCGACGGCGAGCCACCCACCCACGCTGAGCGGGCCCTGAACGACGGCGTCCCGGCGAACGTCGAGGCCCTGTGCGGAGAGCACCCCGGACACCGACAGGGAGCCGTACCCGGTGGTGTCGACAGGTGCCGTCGGGCTGCCGAACAGGCTCTCGGCGCCGACCGCGAGGGGGGTGGGGCCACTCGCGGCCGCCTGCCTGGCCGACGTCCCGCTGACCGACGTCGCCTGGAGATTTCTTCCGGTCACCGCTCCGCTGCTCGGACGTGGCCCGAACTCGACCCGGACGTCGGCGTCGAGCGACCACCTCCACTCGCTGTCGCGGGTGATCACCGCGAGCGGCGCGTACTCGTGCCGCACACCGTGTGCTGGCTGCGGTCCCGGTGGCCATTCGATGCCGCCGGTCGCCGCGCGGGCCGGAACCAGCCAGTAGTCCCCCGGCACGTAGCTTGCGGCGCCGGTGGGCGCGGGCGCGAAACGCACCTGAATGCCCTGCTCCAGCGGCTGCCAGCCGCCGGTGGCGGTCACCAGCCCGGTTGCTCCGTCCCACCGGCGCACCAATCGCACGGCCGGTGCCTGCCTCCCCGTCCAGGGCCAGCTCGCTGCGGTGGCCACCAACTGTCCGTCGGTGACCCGTTCCACCTGGACGACCGGGCCACGCTTGTCCGGGTCCACGACGAGCTCGATCCACTGCCGCTCGGCGAGGCCGTGTTGCCGGTCCCGGCCGACGCTGCCGACGGTGAGGGTACGGGTGGCCGACTGGACGTCGGAGACGGTCGCGGTCACCGCACCGTTCTCGCGCGACCAGGTGAAACGGACGTCCTGCCCGGTTACCGAGTGCACCTCCACCCGGTAGAGCTGGTTCTCCTGAACTGGCCGGTCGAGGTCGGCGCGGGCGTCGAGCAGCCCGGTGCTCAGGTTCGGCACCGGCGGTCGCCAACCCGGACCGATGACCGGGTAATCGTTGATGAAGGGCAGGATGGAACTGCCGATGCGCCAAGCGTGCTGCACGCGGGTGGCGGTGTCCGGCCCGCCGAGCGCCACCTCGCGAAGGGCCGGATCGTCGGCCGCGGTGACGTGCCGCTGCCAGGTGTCCAGATAGACAGCCGCCCAGAGGTTGTCGTAGTCGGACAGGTCGGGCAGCAGGTCGAGCACCGGCAGGCTGAGCGGCGCGTCGTTGTCGAGCGCGCGCCCCGCGACGTAGATCCGGCCCGGTGCGACCCGCAGCACCGGTGCCTGGCGCAGGTCACCCACCAGCTCGATGCGGAACCCGTCAGGGGTACGGCCCGGTACGCCGCTGTGGCCGACGACGTCGGCAATCGCCGACTCCAACCGGTATGCACCGATGTCGACCTGCTCGTTCCAGTCGGCGTCGAGCTGCAGGCGGCCCTGCTGCATCAGCACGCCCGCGTAGCGTCTGCGCCGGTCCCACGTCAGCCGTGAGAAGTCGCCCTTCATCCGCACTCGCTCCTCAGCTCACGGAACATCGATGATGCCCGCCTCCAACCCGTACGGGAGGTACTCGTCCACGACGGCACGTAGGGCCGCGTCGTGGTGGGTGCGCCGGCTGCCCGCGTACGCGCCGATGTCGGCCCGCTCGCCGGGGGCCGGGTCGGCGTATCCCCATGCGCCGTACCTGGTGGCGCGGAAACGCGGCGTTCGGCCGAGACCGGCCGGGGCGACGCAGGACCGAAGGGTGACCGTCTCGGTGGCGGTGGGATCCACTGCGAAGATCGACTCCATCGCGGTGAGTCGCCCCGCGGTCACCGGCCCGAGCACGGTGACCCGGGTGAGTTCGGCGACGTCGAGGGTGCCCTCGGCGAGCACGCTGTCCGTGGCGGCCAGGCGGCTGCCGTCGGGTTGCCGTACCGGCCCACTCACCGTGCTCTCAAGCAGCAGCTGTGACCCGGTGACGCCGGCCGGGACGGTGCAGTGCCGCAGCACGAGTTGACCCGCGCCGTCCAGCGTGACCGGCCCGCCGATGAGCAGCCCGTCGAGCACGACCCGTACGCCGGCACCGGCCCTGATCCGCAGCGCGCCCCGCAGGGTCGGTCGGCTGCCGTCGGCGGCCTGCACCGTCACCGTGACGTCACCCGTACCCGCGGCGGTGACCGTCATGTCGCGATCGAGCACGACGTCCCCGCCGACGGTCAGCGTGCCGTCCAGCGTGGATAGTGCGGTGAGCAGTGACGTGGCGTCGGTGAGGGTTCTGGTGGCGGCGGCGACGTCTCGCCGATACGGTCCGCCACCGATACGACCCGGTGACCGGTAGCGGTACCGGATCCGGCAGCGCGTCGGCGCAGCCCCGGTGAAGGTAAGTCGGCCCTGATCAAGGTCAACCAGGGGTGCTGGACCGCCGTCGATGTCGACAAGCTCGACGGCGGTCACCTCGGCGTCGATGCCGAGGGGATGGACCAGCCGGACGCCGGGCTGGTCGGGGACCGGGGTGGCCTCGACCGGTCCGGCGGTGAAGGTCTCGCCGCGCCAGACGAACACGCCCACGTTCGGCACGTTGTGGCGGCCCCGGCCGCTGCCGATCCGGCGTACGTCGGGCCGGGTGGCCAGGCTCGCCTCCGGGCCGCCGTGCCGGTCCAGGGCGGCGGTGTCCCGCACGTCGACGGTGCCACCGCTACCGACGCGCGGGTGACCGACGTGCTGGGTCATGCCGAGCAGGCCGAAGTACTCCACTATCCGGACCTGCCAACCGGTCGCCGCAGCCGCCGCCTGCGCCAAGGCGGCGGTCGTTCCCCTGCGGCGATGCCGGGACACGGTGTCGGCGACGAAGGCACGGGTCCGGTCGACAGGAAGCGCGGCGGGGTCGAGGCCGACCAACTCGGCGATCCGAGGCAGCACCTCGGGCGCACAGGTCTCGACGAACCAGTCGTCATACTGCGCACCGAGTCGCTCCTCGGCGGCGACAAGTTCGGTCTCCAGGACCGCCAGCAGGGCGCGCAAGGTGCCACCGAGGGCCGCGTCGCGTTCGCGGTGGACGGCCGGCAGCAGGCCGTACAGTCGTTCCGTCGGCATCTATGCCTCCACGGTGGACACGTTGACGGCAGCGAGCACGGGTAGTTGAGCCGGCTGGACCGCTCCGTGCGCCCACCGGGCGGGGGCACAGGTCACCGTGTGCGGCGGCAGGCCGGTCGGATCGACGGCAACGACGCCGGGCACGCCGTGCAGCAGCGCGACGAGCTCGCCACGGTGCACGTCCCGGGCGAGTTCGCGCCGGCCGGGGGCGAACGCGTTCCGCAGCACCGCCTCGGCGTCTGCCCGCACGGCAGCGGCGGCATGTCGCGGGTCCACCCGCACTCGGGCGTCGATCGTGACCGGCACCGGCCGGTAGGACCCGATGTGCATCGGTGGCCCCGGCGCGCGACGCTGCGCGATCGCCCGGCTGAGGCTGGTGTGCAGCACAGAGCCGGCCGGCACCGGCAACCCGCCGGCACCGACGACGGTGATGTGCAGCAGTGGCTGGCCGGCAGCCGCCAGTACGGCCATCCGGGCGGCGGCGATGCCCGCGAACGCGCGGACGAACCGGTCCACATCGGCGGCCGAGACGAGCCGGTCGGCGGCCGTGACCGGGCCGCTGAGGTGGGGTCGGGCGGCGATGCCGGTCTGCGGGTCGGTGCCGCCGGTCGCGGGCAACGGATTGGTCACCGCCCGCAGACCCGGCGGCCGGTTCTGGAGCAGGGTGAGAGCGCCGGCCGGAACGTTCCCGGCCGCGCCGATACCGCAGCGGTACCGGGCGGTGATGTTGTTGACCCCGTTGCCCGGCCGGGCCCCGTGGGTGCCGTCGCCGAACACCACCTCGACCCCACCGTCGCCGGTGCGGCGCAGCACGTACACCTCGTCGGTCGAGCCGGCGTCGGCGAGGTCGTCGATCCGCTGCCACGGCACCGCGTCGACCGAGACGACAAGGGCCGGCGCGCTGCCGTCCCCGGTCGGTGCCGGCAGCGCGGTCAGTGGCGCCCGGGCGAGGGTGAACCGGGCGTTCGCGGTGGCGTCGCCGTCGCCGAGCACCTCGTCCACTGTCTCACCGTGCGTGGCGAGGACCACGTTGCCGTACACCTGAAGCGTCGCCGGTTCGTAACGGCCCCGCAGCGGCGCGGTCAGCACCAGCGTGCCGGAGTCCGGCATGCCGGCGACGACAGCGGTCTCCCCGTCGTCGCCGCCGCGCAGCACCAGCAGCCGACCGGCAGGAAGCGGCGGCACCGGCGCGGCGAGCGTGAGTCGCGCCCCGGTGATGGGCGCGCCGGGCAACGGCAACGCTTCGCCGGAGAGCAGCACCTCGGTGCTGCGGGTACGGGCACCGAGAAAGTCGGCAAGGGTGGCGGTGCTGACACCGAGCCGCACCCGGCTGACCCGGGCGGTACGGCCGGCGTCCGAGCGGGTAACGGTGTCCACGCCGCTGATCGGCCACACGCCGGTGCCCGGCTCGCCGCTGAGCACCAGCCAGCGGCCCACTGCCGCGTCGCCGCTGACCCGATCCAGGTCGACCCAGGTCTGCCCGTATTGGGCCCGCAGCGCCGCGAGTTCCCCGCTGGCCGGCGGTGGCGCGTCGTGGCCGTACAGGCGCAGCCGGGCCGGCAACCGCAGCGCCACCGGCTCGGAGATGTCCATCGTGGACAATGGCCTCTGCAGGTCGACGACCTGGTCCGCGACGCGGGTCACCAGGCAGACGTACCGGTGCTGCGGCCCGCCGCCGACGATGAGCAGCGGCTCGCCGGCGCGGATGGTGGCCGGGCCGGCAAGGCGGAACCGAACGGTGCCGGCCGGCAGCGATGCTGGGCCGGGCGACGTGATCGGCAGGAGGTTCCACGCGGGGTGGGCGTCGAGATCCTCGGTGGTCTCGAACGGTAGCGGCTGCCCACCCGGGCCGGGTACGGACCGGACCGCCGTGCCGGCCGCGATGGTGACCCGCTCGGGCTGCCCATCCTGGCTGGCGACGGTGCAGGCCAGCGTCGCGCCGGCCGCGAGGCCGGGCCGCAGGCGGTAGCCCACCCCCCGCGCGAGCTCGATCACCGACCGGTCCTCCCGCGCGGTGCGCAGGTAGCCCTCCTCGGCGATCCGGTCGTGGTAGAAGGCGGCCACGTCGATGGCGCGGGCCCACGCGTCGAGCAGGGCGATCGCCGGATCTCGTGGATCACGGGTGGTGAGCGCGGCGAGCGCGGGCTGCTCGGCGAGCCGATCGAGCAACCGGCGCAAACGCTCGCTCATGACGGCTCTCCGGTGGTCAGGACCGTGACGGCGGCGGCCGATAGCTCAAGTGCCGCGTACGGGCCGGGTTGCAGCACACCGGTGTCGAGTTCGCCCGGATCGGGCTGCCCACGGCGGCCGAACCGGCGCAGGTCGGCCCAGGCAACCCCCGGCACGGCGGCGGCTCGCGCGATGACCTGGCTCAGGTACAGAGGTTCGCCGATGCCCCGGTCGGCGAAGGTGGTCTCGGTGAGTGCGGCGTGCACCGCCGCACTCACCTGGTCGGGTCGGTGCCCGACGGCCGGGCCGAACTCGACGGTCAGCTCGACCGGCACCCGCAGCGGGCCGCGAATCTGCAGTTCGGTGCCGATCAGCCGGTACGGCGCCAACCAGGCGAGCAGTTCGTCACGGAACGCCGGGTCGACCGGCTGCCCGCCCTGCCGGTCCACGACCACCACCGCGCTGTGCCAACTGCCGGTCCAGGTGAGGGTGACGGCGGCGGCGCGAACCTGCGGGTGGGCCACGGCGACGGCGACGTAGTCCTGCTCGACCACGCAGCGGCTCTGCTGCCGGGGTACCCGGGCGGCCGCGAGTCGGGTCTGCCCCATCGGCTCCGGATCGGTCCCGCCGACGGCGGGTACCGGGTTGCCGACCGACACCACCCGCCGAAGGTCGACCCCGGGGCCGGGCACCAGGTGGACCAGTGCGTCCCGCCCGATGTTGCCAGCGGCACCGTTGCCGACCCGGTAACTGGCCGACAGCGGCAGATCGGGCCGGCGGCCATACTCACCGTCGCCGAAGCGCAACACCGCAGTGCCGTCCTGCTCCATCTCCACCACCAGATGCGCCGCCAGCCGGTCACTGCCCAACAGGTCCGGCCTCGGCTGCCAGGTCCGCTGCGCATCGGCGACGGCAAGTGCGGCACCGGCCTGGGCGGGATCCTGACGTAGCAGGCCGGAGGCGGGCTGCTGGTCCGCGTCCACGGGTAACGGCTGGCACCAGGTCAGGCCGGTGCGTGACAGCCGCGCTCCGCTGCCGGTCACCAGTTCGGCCGGGACCCGCTGGCCATGATCGGCGAGAACGAGATTGCCGATCGCCACGGCACCCCCGGCCAACGGCAACGCGGCCGGCAACGCATCATCGGGATGCCAGGTGATCCGGGTGAGCCCGGTGCCGTCCACCGGCGCGGCGTCGGGCTCGGCCGCGGTGAGGCGAACCGCGAACGCGTCCTGGTCACCTGCGGCCCGCAGCAGCAGCACCTGGCCGGCGGTCAACCCGAGGCCGGTGCCGCGCAGCAGGGCGCTGGTCGCCCCGGCGGCGAGTGCGGGGGCCGGGCCACCAGCAGCGTCACCACCAGCGAGCTCGCCGGTCAGATGCAGGGCGAACTGGGCTGGCCCGGGATGCAGGACCGCATCGGTGATGGTTTCGAAGACCGTCACGCCACTGGCGGGCACCACAGTGTCGGCCAGCACCGGCGCGGTGTGTACGCCGACCCGGGTCAACACTCGCGTGCCGGCCGGGACCAGCACCGGTTCACCGTCGTCGACGATGACCTGCACCCAGACGCGCGCGTTGCAGCCCTCGTGCATCGGATAGCCCAGCAGACGGGCGTGCCGGCGGACGGAGACCCGACGCCGGGCGGTGCTCAGGTGCGCCTCGGTGCCGACCGCGTCCTGGAAGTAGGCCAACTGGTCGGCCGCGTAGGCGAGCACCTCCACCACGGTCTGCAACGGGTCGGCCGGGTTGTCATCGTGCCAGTCGGGTAGCAGCGTTGCCAGCCGGTCCAGCAACAACGCCCGTACGCTCCGGTAGTCGCGCGCCAGATGATCGACGTACGCGCTGTCCAGCCCCGTCATGCCGGCCCACGGACGGTGAGCACCTGCCGCTGGCGGTGCCGGACCGCCAGGTAGGTGACGGTGACCGCCAGCACCTCGTCGTCGTGGCTGACCAGCACCTCCTCGATCTGGACGAGGTCGCCGATCCACCGCTGCAACTCGCCCTGCACCAGGTACTGCACGGCGGTGTGCAACTCCGCCCCGTTCGGCTCGAACACCAGCGCGGTCAGGCCGGTGCCGAAGTCCGGCCGGTTGACCCGCTCGCCGGGGCGGGTGAACAGCAGCAACTCGATCAGCTGCCGCAGGTACGCGTCGTCGTCCACCTCGGCGGTGCGTCCCCGACCATCCACCGCGAACGGGTGCGCCAGATGCACGTCACACCGCCCGTACCCGCGGCTGGCCGACGCCGACAACCAGCGGCGTGCCGGCCGGGGCGCTCACGCTGGTGCTGCTGTGCAGCAGCACGGCTCGGCCCTGCGCGCGGACCCGCGCCGAAGCGGAGGTGAACTGCGCCGACACGCACGGCCCCGGGCCGTTGGGCGGCGTTGGCAGCGGGCAGCCGGCGACCGTCACCGGGTCACCGGCCACCAGCACCGGCGTCCCCGCCACCCGGACCCGGGTCACGCTCGACACCGTCGCCGCCCGCCCGCCGTGCGCGCACTGCACCGGCGTGGCGGTCGTCAACACCGGATCGCTCATCCTCAGCTCACCTCCAGGGCGCCGTCGTTGATGCTGACCGTGGTCGCCGAGAGCGCCACGCTCGTGTCCCGGTTGCGCAGCACCACCGTGTCCTGGGTCGCCGACAGCGTCGCCGCAAGATTCGCCAGAGTCAGCGAGGCCACCTCCCGGTTGACGGTCAACGCCGGTTGGCCGCCCTGCCACAGCACGGTCTGCCCGCCGGTGAGGGTCAATTCGGTGGTCTGCGTGCCGTCGGCGGCGGCCGGGACGGGCGCCGGGCCCTGCGCTCGCGGATCGACAGTGACCAGGGTGACCTCGCCGATTCGGAGCACTACGCCGGCAGGGGCGGGCACGGTGGTCGGGTACTCGCCCCGGCCCCAGAAGCAGCCGACCCAGATCGGCCGGTCCGGACTGCCCGCCTCGAACTCCACCCACACCCGCGTGCCCACCGGCGGTGCCGCGAGCAGGCCGACCCCCGGACCGGCGTACGGCACGCACGGCAGGGCCCAGCTGGCATGCTCGCCGAGCACCTCCGGCACCGACACCTGGATCCGGCCTTCACCCAACGGGTCGCGGGTGTCGGTAACCGTGCCCCGGAACTTGCCGAGGAACCGACCTGGCATCAGCGCTGCCCTCCATCGACGGTGCGGGTGGTGGACTCCGTGCCGGGCCGGGCGAGCCGGAACCGCTGCCGGTAGGCACCGCGGCGCAGCACGTGCGTGACCCGTTGCACGCGGTAGAGACCGTCGAACGCCCAGCCGGCGCCACGCAGGCCCACCAGCCGGTGTGGGGTCAACACGGCGCCGTACCCGGCGCTGTCCACTTCGCCCTCGGCCACGACCGCGCTTCGGGCGGACGCATCGGCGATCGCCTGAGCCTGTCCGGACGCGGCACCCGCGTCGAGACCGCCAAGGTCACCGGCGAGCACCGTACGCCAGCCTGGCTCCGGTCGGCGGGCCAGCGCCGACCGCGTCGGCGGCGCGGCGCCGACCGGCACGACCCGGCCGCTGGCCGCGTCCTGCAGGTGCCCGTTGACCCGTACCGGCTCCCGCCCGTCATGTCGGAACGTCACGTTGGTGATGTCGGCGGCGGTCCCGGTCGCGACGCTCAGCGCGGGCAGCGGTCGTCCCGCCAGCCCGGCCGGCGGACCCCAGTACGCGACGCTGCGCAGCGGCTGTGGCCCGGGGCGCAGGGTGAACACGTGCCCGGCCCGCTGGGCGAGCAGCACCAGGTGTTCCAGGTCGGTGCCGTGTTGGACCGGCAGGCGCTCATCGGGCAACGGCTGGTCCGCCACGGCCGGCGCAACCACCTGCGCGGTGATGCCATGGCGGGCGTAGCGGGCCAGGATCGCGGCGACGATCGCCGCGTCACCCATCGCCGGGTACGCCTCGATGCGCTGTTCGGCGTCCATGACCACGGTCAGGTCGTCTCCGGTCACCGCGACCACGCCAGCCCCGGGACGGTCGCCCGGCACGTACTCCCGGTGCGTGATGATGCCGTCGACAAGCACGGACGACGTGGTGCCGAGCTGGACGACAAGCACCACCCGGGACCGGGCGGCCAGCCCGTTCTCCCGCAGCAGCCGCTGATCCGTGCGGCCGCCCGGTCCACCCCGGCCCGCTTTGAAGAGCAGCTGGAAGGCGGCCGGACCGTGCTCGGCACAGACGATCTCCGCCCGGTCCAGGGACTCGGTCACCACCGATGTCGCCGGCCGCGGAATCGGCGCGCCGAGTAGGAGCTGAAGCCTTACCCCGAGGCGCATCAGGCGTACGGATCCGGGTGCGGCAGGCGCAGCCGCCGGCCGACCGTGGCGAGCAACTCGGCCGGGTCGACCGCATCGTTGGCGTCGCAGATCCGCCAGTACTGGACGGGGTCGTCGAACGCGCTGGCCGCGAGCCGGTCGAGTCGGTCGCCGCCGGTGGTGACGACCTCGCCGACAGCCGGGATCGTCGCGGCGGACGGTAGCACCCGGCGGGTGACGTATCTGACCCGTCGCCCGTCCGGCAGCGTCAGCTCGGCGGTCGGCAGGCCGACGTACCGGCTGTGCTCGTCGAACATCGGGTTCCTCACCTCCATGTCGGCAGCGGGGTGGGCAGCGCTGCCGCGGTCGCGCCGGCACCGAAGGAGGTGGCCAGCAGTTCCTTGGCGACCTGGTGCGCCACAAACAGGCCGTGGCCGAGGTTCGTGCCGGGCAGATCCTGGTAGGTGAGCACGTCCATGCCGAGCGAGACAGTGGCGCGTACCGGGTTCAACTCGGCGTCGTGGGCGTCCTCGCGGACCGAGAACGCGGTCAGGCGTACCGGCAGCACCCGCTTGGTGCCCCACACCAGGAGCGTGAGCGGCGCCTCCGGCGCGACGATCTCGATGGACCCGAGCCGGTTCAGCACCGCGTTGGCCAGGATCGTGGCGCTCTTGGGATACAGCAGCATCTCCAGCGCCGCCAGGATCGGATGGACGCCGAGACCCGCCGCGGCGGGGCCGTTGGCTGGCTGGTCGGCGGCGTCGATCTCGACCTCCAGGGTGAGCGACTCGCGCGGTGGACCCGCCAGCCGCAACGCCTCGGACCGCTCGCCCTCGGTGTCGGCGGTGCGCGGGGTCAGGGTCCGGTGCAACTGGCTCGGGTTGTACTGGAAGGCAATGACCGAGGCGAGCGGATTGCCGGAGTCCAGCGCCACCACAGCGCCGCGCCGAGTTCGTTGACCGGGGCCCGTCATGCGCGCGCTCCGGTGCGGACGAAGTCGGGCAGCAGGTCGGCCAGCGCACCGGCGATCGCACCGGCGGTGGTGTCCCGGTCCACCGTACGCCCGGCGAGCAGGTCGGCGAGGGCCTGTTCGGCCGCGTACAGCAATTCCGGCACCTCGTCGGGTGACCCGCCGGCGAGCACCAGCGTGCCCAACTTGATCTCCACGATTGTCACCGCGCGTCCCCCGCCCGGACCGTGACGGTGACGCCGTCCGCAGCGACCTGGGTTGCCGGTGCGGTGGCCACGTCCGCATCGAGCACCACCACCGAGGCCTGATAGAAGACCGACAGCGCGTACGGTGCCTGGAACAACACAGACCACAGCTTCGACAGCGTCTCGGCCGACATGCGTTGCAGACTCAACGTGATCGTCTCGACCTGGTCGGCCAGGTCGGCCCCGGCAAACGGCCCGTCGGGGCCGTCGGCCGCGAGTGCCGCCCGGATGACGGTCGGGGTCAGTCGCGGTTCGCGGTGCAGCGCGGTCAGCACCTCACCCAGCATCTGCTGCGGCACCAGCGCCGCCTCATCGCCGTGAAAGGTCAACAGATACATCAGGTCGACAGCGACGCGGGGCCGACGACGCAGCTGACCGGTGGCGGTACGGGTGGGCAGATCCTCGTTGCGCCACACCTCATTTGGGATCACCTGGAACAGGAACACGTGGATCGAGGTGCCCTGGGCGGCCCCGTCGGCGGCCTTCGTCGGCGGACGGGTGAGCACGCTGACCCCAGGAACAGCGCGGCTCGCGGCCTCCTGCACGAGACTCTGCAGGACCCGCGTGGTGGCGGCCACGGCCAGACTGTTGCTCACGGCCGCCGGTCCTCACGATGCCGGACGTATTCGTCCAACGAGAGTTCCGGACGCCGCCCGGGTCGGCTGTCGCGGCGCTCGCGACCTTCCCGACTGCTCTCCCGACGTGCCGGTGCCGGTGCCGGCAGCCGGACCTCGACCCGGTCCACGGTCAGCCGGACGGTGACCGGCGCGGGCTGCCCGCTGTCACGGCGTCCCGGCACCGGCTGTGCCGGTTGCTGCTCACCGCCGGGCCACTGCGTCGAACCAGGCCGGCCCACCTGCCGCGCCGGCTGGCCTTCCGGCGACGCCAGCCGGCCCAGCTGCCGCGCGGGCTGCCCTTGCGGCGTCGCCAGCCGGTCCACCTGCCGCGCGGGCTGGCCTTCCGGCGTCGCCAGCCGGCCCAGCTGCCGCACCGGCTGACCTTGCCGCGTCGCCGGCCGGTCCAGCTGAGCTGTCGGGCGGTCGGCCGAGGAGGGCCGGGCGGTGACATCAGCGTCGGGGATCGCCGGCTCCAGCGGTGCGTGGCTGTCAGGGGCGGCCGTCGCGGCGGTCGGCACCGCGACAAACCGCACCGGATCGGGAACCGCCGGTGCGGCAGCCGGGCCCGCCGCACCGGCCGCCTCGGCGCTGGTCCCCGCCGGCGCAGGGCGCAGCGGCACGGATTCGCGCACCGCCAGCGGGCCCACGGTCCTCGGCGGCAGCGGTTCGGGGACCGGCGCGGCATTCCTCGACAGCGTGGTCGCGGGCGGCAGCGGGTCGGTGGACTGGTCCGTGAGCGCCAGGTCGGCGATCGGCTCCCGCTCGCCGACGGCGAACCGCGCGGCGACCGGGCGCAGCGACGCGACCTCTCCCCTGGCCCGGGCCAGCAGCCGGTCGAGCAGGTCGGTCATCGCACGAACTCCAGGTACGCCTCGCGCCGGCGATCGGACAGGGCCAGGATGTCCGGTTCGCTCCAGCCGTACGCCCGAGCCAACGTGTCGACGTCGGAGAGCAGTCGGAGGGCGTCGATCCGCAGCCGCGCGGTGAGAAAGGCACCCGCGTCGAGCAGGGTGTCGCAGGGCGCCTGACACCACGGGCAGGTGGCGGCGAGGGTCGGGTCCACCAGCGGGTCATGCTCGGCCAGCGCGCGCAGCGCCGCGTCGAGCGCCTCCGCCGGAAGATCCGTCACCGCGACCGGCTGCCCGTTGCCAGCCGCGGTGACGATGCGCGCGGCGAGGGTGTGCCGACCGCCGATCCGGGCGGCGGCCAGGTCGTCGGTGTCCGGTGGCCGCACCCGCAGCCGGTAGCCGTCGACCTCGACGGTCAGCGCGTCGTCGTCCGGCGTGGCACCCGCACCGGTGGTGATCAGGTCGGTGACGGCAAGGGAGATCTCCACGGTCTCGCCGCAGGAGGTGCAGTCGAACGCGCCGTCGAGCCGGTCACCGTAGACGGCCAGGTACCACCGCAGCAGCGCCTCGTCGCGGCGGCCGACGCCGATCCGCCGCAGCGCAGCAGGTTCCGCGTCCGGGTGGGCGGCGCGCAGCAGAGCCAGATCACGATCGAGGGGTCCGGCCCCGCTCACTGCCTCCCAGAGGCCCAGCCGATCAGCGGGCGTACCGGTCATGCCGGCAGGCTCGGCTCGGCGGGCTCCACCACGGCCTCGTCCCGCTCCCAGCCCTCGTGTTCCAACTGGATCGACTGGATCGCGATCGAGTTGGCCTGGGCATCCAACTCCGGCAGGGCCACGTACTGCGAAACCCAGCACCGGTAGACGTGGTAGGCGAGCACCACCTGCCCGGCCTCGTTGTAGACCTCGATGATCAGGTCCTTACGAAAGTCGCCCAGGGACGTCTCCGCACCGAGTCCTCCGCCGTACGCCCAGGCCTTGTTCGCCCACCGTTCGAACTCCAGGTCATGGGTGACCCCACGCTCCAGCGTGATCGGCTCGTATCTGGTGTGCCCCGGCGATTTGCGCTCGGTGCTGGGGTCGCCGCCGTCGCGGTGGCTGATGACCTCGGTGGTCCGCCGCAGCGCCCCGACCTTCGTGACACCGGCGACGTACCGGCCGTCCCACTTCACCCGGAACTTGAACGTCTTGTACGGGTCGAAGCGCTGCGCGTTGACGGTGAACTGCGCCATTGCCGTCTCCTGTCACGAATGAGTGTGGTGTCCCGGTGGGCGGTGTCGCGACGCGGCTAGGCGTCGAACTGACCGGCGGCCTGGCGGATGGTCAGCACCACGAACTCGGCCGGCTTGAGAGGCGCGAAACCGACGACGACATTGACGACGCCCGAATCGACATCAGCCTGGGTGGTGGTTTCGCTGTCGCACTTGACGTAGTACGCCTCCCGGGTCGAGCGGCCGGCGAACGCCCCCTGCCGGAACAGCTGGTGCAGGAAGGCCCCGATGTTGAGCCGCAACTGCGACCACAGCGGCTCGTCGTTGGGCTCGAAGACCGCCCACTGGCAGCCCCGGTAGAGACTCTCCTCCAGGTGCAGCGCCAGCCGGCGTACCGGGAGGTATTTGTACTCGTCAGCGAGCTGGTCCGCGCCGCGCAGCGTACGGGTGCCCCAGACGACCACGCCGGCGTTGGGCACCGCGCGCAGGCAGTTGATGCCGAGCGGGTTGAGCCGACCGTTCTCGCCGTCGGTGAGGGACACCGCCGGCGCAGACACCCCGACGAGGGCGGTGTCGAGCCCGGCCGGCGCCTTCCAGATGCCACGCTGGGCATCGGTGCGGGCGATCACGCCGGCAACCGCGCCGCTGGGCGCGAAGGTCTCCGGCGCGCCGCCACGCAGCGGATCGGACTGGACCAGCCGAGGATGGTAGACCGCCGCGTTGCGGGCGTCCGGGCCGGCGAGCGTGGTGAGCAGTTCACCGGCATCGGTCAGCGGGTCCCAGGCGGCGGGTGGATCGACCAGCAGGACGGCGCGCCGGCTGGCACAGTAGGCCATCGCCTCGGCGTACACCGCCAACGGGGTGTCACCGTCGAGCGTGTCCGGCGGAATGCACAGCAGGTTGAACAGGTCGACGTGTTCCAGCGCGTACAGGCCGGTCTTCGTGGCTCGGCTGCCGACGAGATCGGCGCCGGTCAGCTTGCCGCCGTCGTCGCCCCCGGTGGCACGCGTGGGTGCCACCGCCAGCGCGGCGGCCCGCGTCCGGGCGGCCTTGGTGCGGGTCCCGGTGCCGCTCGCGGCGGACTCGGCCGGGGTTTCGGCGGTGGGGGTGGTGGTCGGCAGGTCCGCGTCCACCCGGACCAGGCGGGACTGGTGGGCCAGCACCCGATCGACCCGGCGGGAACCATCGACCACGGTCAGGTTGGTGAACCGCTCGGTCACACCACGCCCGGTGACCGTCAGGTTGAACAGGTGCTCCGCCGGCACGCCGAAACGCTCGGCGATGTCGTCGGTGATGCCCTCGGTGTCGACCTGTGCGGTGACGTCGTTACCCCAGGCACCCGGATGCAGCACCGCGAGGTGAAGCCCGCCGACCGTCAGCTGCGCCACCCCGTCGCCGGTGGATGGCGGGCGAAAGACCCGCACCACCACGGCGCGGCCACCGCCGTTGAGAAAGAAGGCCCGCACGGAGTACGCCAACGGCGCATCGATCGACAGCCCACCGAAGGAGCGCTCGAACTCCCCGAAATTGTCCACCACCACCGGCGTGTCGACCGGGCCCCAGACCGTGCGGCCGACGAAGGCGGTCACCGATGCGCTGACACCGCTGATGGAGCGCACTCCCGAGGCGTCTTCCCTGATCGAGACGCCAGGAAAGGTGGGCGCACTTGGCATAAAGGATTCCCTCAAGGGAGCAGTCAAGGGGCGAACAGCCTGGACAGACCGTAGCCGCACCCGACGCCCGTGGCAACACCATCCGTGTCTGCGCTGTTCAGCCGTTTTCCGTTGCCCAGCCACGGATCTCGGCCGCCACGATAGGCCGTTCGTCCTTTATGGACTCGTCGAGGGCGGCGTCGCGCAGATGCCGCATGCCTACCGATTCGCCGGCCTCGGCGGCCAGCATCGCCGCCCCGAGCGCGATATTGCGGATGCCGCCGCCAGCGACCTGCAAATTTGCCAACAGATCGAGATCGAGTGCGGTTGTCGGGGTGCCGGGCGGGAAGGCTCGACGCCAGATCTCGGCGCGCAGCGCGGCGTCGGGAAACGGGAACCGCACCACGAACCGCAGTCGCCGCCGGAACGCCTCGTCCATGCCGTCGGGCAGGTTGCTGGTGAGCACCGCCAGCCCGGTGTAGGTCTCCATCCGCTGCAACAGGTAGCTGACCTCGATATTGGCGTACCGGTCGTGGCTGTCGCGGACCTCGCCCCGGCGCCCGAAGAGCGCGTCGGCCTCGTCGAACAGCAGCACCGCACCGGAGGTCTCCGCCGCGTCGAACACCCGACCGAGGTTCTTCTCCGTCTCCCCGACGTACCTGCTGACGACTCCGCTGAGGTCGATCCGGTACAGGTCCAGGCCGAGTTCGTTGGCCAGCACCGCGGCGGCCATCGTCTTGCCGGTGCCGCTGCTGCCGGTGAACAGCGCGCTCACACCATATCCGGGGAAGCCCCAGCCGTGGTGGACCCGGCTGCGCTGGCGCACGTGCCGCGCGATCGCCCGCAGGCTCCGCTGCTGTGCCGGGGCGAGCACCAGATCGTCCCAGGTCACCGCCGTCGGTACCCGCTGCGCCAGGCCGTCGAGCTGCGGTCGGTTGCGGACGACGCAGACCTGCCACACCTGCTCACCGGTGGCTGCGGCCTGCTCCGTCACCGTCCGGATCATCGCCGGAGTGAGGGTGAAGGTCGACACCAGCCGGTCGGTGAGCTGGCTGTCCACAAGCGCCGACCGCCAGGCCGTCCGCTGCTCGTCCGGGCTGGGTGCGGGGACGTCGAGGACCGCGCCAGGGCGACCCCGCTGCCAGTCGGCGACACCTGTCGCGACCAGGCCGTCCGGGGCCAGCAGCACCCGACCGGAGAGCAGCGCCTCACGTTCCCACAACCTGGCGAAGGTATACCGCTGGGCCGGGAACTCCGGGGCCGGCGGCGCGGTCAGCGCGTACCCTTCGACGCCCACGATCGCGCAGGCCGCCGCGACGATCGCCCGGGTCTCCTCCTCGGCGGCGCCCCGTAGCTGCACCAGGCTGTCCGGGGTGCCGGCCCAGCACGCGGCGAGCCGGCGCGCCGTGGCAGGCGGCGGGACCGCCGGATCGGGGCGCAACACAGTGAGCAGGGGCAGCAGCCGCTCCTCGAGCTGGTCGACACCGAGCAGGTGCAGCAGGATCCGGGCACTGATCCGCAGCGGACGTCCGGCCAGCGTGTCGCCCGCGCCGAACTCGATCAGCTCCCAGTGCCGCAGTGGCCCCTGGGCCCCGATCGCGCTCCAGTGCGGCGCCGGCAGGACCGCCCGGGCGAGGTCGAACGTCGGCAGACTGGGTCCGGCGCTACCGCGGGCCTCGCCGCACAGCTCGGCGGCGCCGGTGTCCAGTTCGACGGCGGCGCAGAGCAACAGCAGGTCGGTCTCGAACGGACTCAGCCCGAACGCGGCGGCGACGGTGGCCACCCGGGCCGCCGGCACATGCTCGTACACCTGCGGCCGCAGCCATGTCGCGAAGTCGGCCCATCGGTCGTCCACCGGGCGAGGGTACGTGCGCTTGCGGCGGGACCCGCCGCACGGCACGCTATCGAACCATCGACCACACCGAGCGGAGAAGCAGTGCCCCCGAAGAGCCGCTCGCAGAGCAACCAGTCCGAGAACGCGTCGCGACCAACGGGCATGAGCCCGCTGTATCGGCTGCGGAACACCGAGGCCGCCAGCGCAGCGCTGTGGCGGTATCTGCCGATCAGCGATCGACTGGCGCTGCGTGGTGTCGACAAGGCAAGCCGAGACGGGTTCGGCCGGCTCAGCCCGGACCTCGCCAACCTCGATAGGGACTTCACCGCGTACCAGCAGTCCGAGGCGTTCACCAGGCGCCAGAATGACGCCGCCGAACACGGCTACGGCATGCTGAAGAACTCGGGAAAGGTGTTCGTCCAGACCTACAAGATGAGCGGCGACCGTTTCTCGATCGCCGCGAGCCTCATCCTCGACCCCACCGCCGGCGTGGTGATCCTCGCGGACAACGACCCGAAGTCGACGCAGCGGGCGGCGGAGATCCGCACGTTCTACCTCGATTCGAAGATCCCTCCGGAGAACGTCCGGATCCATCAGGTACTGCACCAGAGATACACGCAGAAGCCGGGGGCGAAACCGGCGGATCTCGCGTACCAGGAGTTCAAGGCGTGGTCGCGTGGGGCGCAGCCCGGCCCGCTCCGGCCGGCCTGGTTGGACCGGGCCGTACGGCGCCGGTCCTACCCGCTCTACCAGTGGGGAAGCCGGGGCACCGCCACCGTCGGGCAGCATCTTCAGGAGCGGGGTGCGGAGACCGTACGAGCCAGCGTCCGTGCGCACTGGACGTTCGACAACGACGCCGAAAAGTTGACACTCCTTGGCGCACTCCTGGCTCAGTGGGGTTTCCAGCCCAAGACGAAATATGTGCTGTTGTGGGCCAAGAAGGGCGCCAAGACCGCCGCGAAGGCGCACCACTTCGTTCCACTCGACACCTGGCAGGAACTCGCTCGGCGCTGCCGGGGGGTCGGGTACACGCCGGTGGCCGCCGGGGACGACATCGGCCTCGACACCACGCCGAACCTGGCACAGTTCTGGAGCAGGGACGAATGGAAGAGTGTCTTTCCATCTTCCCGAATTGCCCAGCTGGCCCTCTATGGCGAACTGGCCCGGCAATGTCCGGAGCTCAAGAGCGTCGGCATGATCAGTGGCGCGCTCGAAGGTCCCGCCCTGCTCGGCATCCCCACGATGTACCTTGAGGAGCGGACCAGCGAACGCTTCGATCGGTTCCACACCTGGAGCAACGGCAGATTGCCTGGATTCGAGCACTTCGCGATCGCTGCGCCACCCGGCTACGAGCAGCAGAAATACTGGGCCGACTTCGCCAAGGACGCGCCGGAGAGGCTCCGCAAACGATACGAGGCGCTGCTGCGCTACGCGAAGGCGACCGACAACGAACAGTTGGCGAAGGTGAGCCCGGAGGCCAAGTCCGTCGAACCCCGACTCGGCTACGCGCTCGACCGGAGCGCGGCACCGGAGCACCGGCCGGACGCCACAGACAAAATGCGGGCTCTTGCCCGGACGTTCGCGGACGAGGCGTTGGCCGAGAAGATGGCGCTCGAGGCCAGGTTCGCGCGCCTGGGACCGGACGCCACGCCGCAGTCGGACGCCAACGAGTTCGACCTGACCGAGCCGGAATGGGCGGAGATCATCCACTGGGTGCAGACCGGCTCGCTGGCCCGCAACCGGTTGTCGGCGCCGGACGAGGCCACGCTCAGACGCGCCTGGCACAGCTCGCCGGAGGAGTTCAAGAGCGCGTTCGAAGGCGTCTTCCCGGCCGCGCGCGGCGCTGTCACCACCGCCGCCCCGCCAAAGGCCAAGAACAAGGCGATCTCCCGCAAGGCCAGTTATGGACCCTACATCTCGGCCATCAACAAATGGATGGACAAGGTGAGCCTGGTCAGGGATCCCCGGTTCGACGCGGTCACCGCGCTCATGCGGGACCTACGGGATCAGCTCCAGGACTGACCGTGACCTGTCACACGTCGGTGATCCGGATCCCGGCGTGTGCCTTGTACCTGCGGTTCACGCTTATCAGATTGGCGGTGAGGGCCTCGATCTGGTGGGCGTTACGCAGGCGTCCGCCGAAGATGCCACGCACCCCGGGGATGGTGCCGGCGAGCTCCTGCACCAGGTCGGTCGCCGCGCGTACGTCACCGAGCACCAGCACGTCAGTGTCGACCGGAGCGGCCTCGGGATCGTCGAGCTTCACCGCGCTCACGCTGTGGAAGGCGCCCACCACGGTGCTCTCCGGCAGCAGTGCCTGCGCCTGTTGCGCCGCAGACCCCTCGGCCACTGCAAGCGGGTAGGCACCCTGCTTGTCGAAGCCGAGAGGGTTGACGCAGTCGACCACGACCTTGCCACTCAGCGCGGTCGCGAGCCCTTTGAGCAGGTCCGCATGCCCCTCCCAGGGCACCGCCACCACCACGATGTCGCCCGCCGCGGCGGCTGCGGCGTTGTCCGCTCCCGACACCGAGCCGCCGGTCCCCGCCGCCAGTTGGGCGGCCGTTTCGGCGGCACGCGCCGCATCACGGCTGCCGATGACCACGGTCAGGCCGACGGCCGCGAAACGTCGGGCCAGGCCACGTCCCTGCGGACCGGTACCACCCAGCACAGCGATGGTCTTGCCGGTCAGCGATCCGGGCAATGGGTCATGCATCGGGGGTACTCCTGACTAGGGGTATGAACGATCAGGTCGGTTGCGGGACAAGCTGGGTGACCCACGCCACGAGGGCGTCGATCGCGAAGTCGTAGGTCTCCCGAGCCGGGAGCAGGGCCAGATCACTCGCCCATCCCACCACCAGCGGAAAGTGGGTGACCGGCAGCGCGGCGTAGAAGTGCTCCTGCTGCCGGCGAAGCTCAAGCACCTCGGCGGTCGGCTCGCCACCCCACGGTCGGGGAACGCGATAGGTCGTGTAGCCGATGGCGTGTTGGATCAGGAATCCGTAGCACTGGACCGCCAACGGAGCGGGCAGGCCAGCGGTCACCAGTCGGCGCAGCACCGACTCCATCGCCACGCGCAGGGAGTCCGGGCTGCGGGTCGTCCTGCTGGCAAGCAGCAGCACGACGCTTGGGTGCTCGGTCATCAACTGGAGGAAGGCGTCGGCGATCGCCCGGATCGCTTCTTCGGGTGACTCGTCGGGAACGCTGGCCACGGGCAGGGTGCTCATGACATGGTCGGCGACCGCGTCGAGGAGATCCTCCTTGCTCCTGAAGTAGCCGTAGAGGGTCATCGCACCGACATTCAGCCGGCTCGCGAGACTGCGGATGGTGACCGCCTCCAGGCCGGTCGACGCGTCCGACATCTCCAGCGCCGCGGCCACGATGTCCGCCTTGCTCAGCTTGGCGCGCTTGGACGGTGGTCGCCGGCTCACCGGCTCACCCTTCACGGCTGGCATCGGGCTCTGTCCTCCTAGGTACTTGCTGCCTGGGCTCTCTCGCCGTACCCACGCTGTCGGGCAACTGCCCGGCTCAGCGCAATCGCGGCGCGATCGAGTTCCAGGGTCGGGCGGTCTCCACCTGGTGTGCCACCCGGAGCAACAGGTCCTCGCGACCGAAATCGGCGACGAACTGCACCCCGAGCGGCAGCCCATTGTCCGTCACCGCCGCGGGAACCGATATCGCCGGTTGTCCCGTGGTGTTGAACGGCGCGGTGAAAGTCAGCACATCGACCGACTTCTTGATGCCGCCCGGTTCACGCCAGGGCCAGCCCACTTCCGGGGCCGGCGTCGAGAACACCGGAGAGAGCAGCAGATCGAAGCTCTGCCACCAGCCCGCCATGCGTACCTTGTAGCCCTGCTGCCAGGAGAGTTCGTCGGCCAGTTCCACCGCGCTCAGTTGCCGACCACGCTCTTCCCAGAACCGCGTGATCGGGTCCAGGTCGTCGGGGCCGGGCGCGGCACCCACCTCCGCCGTCAGCTGGTCCACCGACTGGGCGACGGTGACACTGAGGGTGTCGAAGAAGGCACTGAGGACATGCGGGTCGAACAGATCAACCGGATGCGCCTCCTCCACCCGGTGGCCCAGCGACTCCATCAGCCCGGCCATCGAAGCGACGGCGTCGCGTACCGAGTCCACCACCTGAGGCGCGTACGCCGGCGCCTGGGCGACATAGCCGATGCGCAGCGGGCGCGGATCGCGGCCGACGACCGCATCGCTCAGGTCACCGTGCCGGAACGCGGGCAGCCGCGGGCTCCGGTTCGCGCGGTCGGCCAGGAACTCGACGACGGCTGCGGTGTCCCGGACGCTACGGGTGACCACCGCCGGGACGCTGTGTCCCCACCTGTCACCCTTCTCGATCCGACCTGGCAACAGCCCATGGCTCGGCTTCAACCCGACCAGGTGGCAGAACGCCGCCGGCATCCGGATCGAGCCACCGCCGTCCCCGCCCTGACCCACCGCCACCATGCCGGCGCTGACCACGGCTGAGGCACCACCCGACGAACCACCGGGTGTCCGGGTGAGATCCCACGGGTTACGGGTCACGCCGTGCAGTTTCGTCTCGCTCACCGAGACCAGACCGAACTCCGGTGCCGCGGTCTGTCCCAGCACGATGAAGCCGGCCTGGCGCAGCCGGCGTACGACAGGCGAGTCCTCGGCGGCTGTCCGTCCCCGCCCGGCAAGGTAGACCGAGCCGAGGTGGGCGGGGGCACCGGCGAGCGCGTCCATCGACTTGACAAGTGTCGGCACCCCCGCGAACGGACCGTCGGTGCTGCCGGTGATGCGTCTGGCCTCGTCGAGCGCCTGCTCGTAGCGCTTGTGGACGACAGCGTTCACCTCACCGTCGCGCTGCTCGATGGTGTCGATGGCAGCCGCCACCAGCTCCTCGGCGCTGACCTCTCCCTCGCGGACGAGCCTCGCCTGCTCGTGCGCGTCACGATCCATCAGTCCGCTCATCACGATCCGCCCTGCTCGGCCACGGCGCCGCGCGCTGCCGGGAAGTGACAGGCCGCCTGTTGCCCAGGCCCGACCTCGGTCAGCGTCGGTGCCTCGGCCCAGCAGCGCGCTTCTGCCCGGGGGCAGCGCGTCGCGAAGGCGCAGGCGGGCGCGTTGTCGGTGGGCGGGGTCGCGTTGCCCGCCGCGCCGGAGCCGCCTACCCGAGGCGCTTCGCCCTCCCCGTCGTTGCGGTGCCGCGGGTCCGTCGAGGGCACGGCGGCGATGAGCGTACGGGTGTACCAGTGCTGTGGATTCGCGAAGATGGTCGCGCAGTCGCCCACCTCGACCACTCGACCGGCGTACATGACCGCGACCCGGTCGCTGACCTGCCGGACCACGGCGAGGTTGTGCGAGATGAACACGTAGGTGAGGTCGTGCTGGCTGCGCAGGCGGTCGAGCAGGTCCAGGACCTGTGCCTGCACCGAGACGTCGAGGGCGGAGGTGGGTTCGTCGAGAATGACGACGTCCGGTGACGAGCTCAACGCCCGCGCGATCGCGATGCGCTGCTTCTGCCCGCCGGAGAACTCGTGCGGCAGCCGATCTCCGCACCCCTCGGGCAGACCCACCTCGCGGAGCAGTCCGCGGACCCGGTCTTCGCCGTCGCCACGGCTGACCTTGCTGGCCCGCATCGGCTCCCGGATGGAGGTGCCCACCTTCAATCGCGGATTCAGCGAACCGGCGGGGTGCTGGAAAACCATCTGCACGGCGTCCCGGAAGCGCCGGGCCCGGGCACCGCGCAGTCTCGTGTAGTCGAGCCCGTCCATCGCCAACGTGCCCGCACTCGGCTTGTCCAGGTGGACGAGCAACTTGGCCAGCGTGCTCTTGCCGGAACCGGACTCGCCCACGATGCCCAGCACCTCACCCCGCTTGACGCTCAGCGAGACGTCGCTGACGGCGGTGATGTGTCGTCCCTTCACGCGGAACCGACGCGTCACCCCGGTCACCGTCATCAGGTCGGTACGGCGCTCCGGGTCACTGCCGTGCTGCCCGGTCACCGGAGCGTCACCGGCCTCGGTCCGCGCCGGCTCGGTGTCCAGGCTCGGTGCGGATTCCAACAGCTTGCGGGTGTACGGCGTCTCCGGGCTGAGCAGCACCTGCTCGACGCTGCCCTGCTCGACCACCGACCCGTCGAGCATGACGGCGACCCGGTCGGCGGTCTGGGCGATCACCCCCATGTCGTGGGAGATGAGCACGATGGCGACGTTGAGTTCGTCGCGGATCCGGCGGAACAGGCGCAGGATGCCGGCCTGGACCGTGACGTCGAGCGCGGTGGTGGGCTCGTCCGCGAGGAGGATCCGCGGCTTGCCGGCGAGCGCCAGCGCGATGGCGGCGCGCTGACGCAGCCCGCCGGAGAGTTGATGAGGATACTGCCGGGCACGTGTCTCGGGATTCGGCAGACCGACCCGGGCCATCAACTCCAGCACCTCGTTGCGGCACGCCGCTCCCCTGAGGCGCTGGTGGCGCTTCACCACCTCGGCGATCTGGGCCCCGACGCGCATGCACGGGTCCAGGGCGCCCATGGCGTCCTGGAACACCATGGCGACGGAGCTGCCCCGCAGGGTGTTCAGCTCCCGGGTGGAGGCCGAGCGAATGTCCACCCCGCAGACATCGAACCGCTCGGCCTCGATCCGGGCGCTGCGCGGCAGCAGGCCGAGCGCGGCCATGGCGACCGTGCTCTTCCCGCTGCCGCTCTCGCCGATCAGTCCGACGATCTCGCCGGGTTCCACGCGAAGGGTCACGCCCTGGACGCTCGGTGCTGCCTCGCCGTACCCAACGGTCAGGTTCCTGATGTCGAGCAGCGGCAGCCGGGCGGCGGGGTCTTCAGGGCGGCCCAGCGTCGTGGCCGACGGGGTCGTACTAGTCACGGCAAATCATCCCATCCAGACGTTCTTGAGGAAGATCCTGGTTCCGGTGGCGTCGGCCTGGTAGCCCTGCACCTTCGGCGACCAGACGTCGAACTGGCTCGGCGCCGCGTAGGGCACGATCTGGTACACGTTCTGGGCGATGTAGTCGCCGATCTCCTGGTACTTCGCCCGGCGGGCGTCGTTGCCGCCGGTGGTGGAGATCGCCTCGTCCATCATCTCCCACAGCTTCGGGTCGTCGACCTTCGTCGATGGGATGCCCTTGGCGAACCAGAGCGCGAGGTACTGGCTGGCGTCCGCGTTGAGCGCCGCGTTGAGCACGATCATGTCGGTCTGCCAGTTGCCGGAGAGCAGGTTGCTGACCAGGGTCGCGAACGGGATCTGCTGCACCTGAAGCTCGATGCCGATCTTCTTGAGCTGCTCGCTCATCAGCTGCGCGGTCGGCAGCGACTGCGAGTTGTCGGCCTGGAGGTTGATCTTGAGCTTGATGTCCTTCAGGCCGGACTCGGCGAGCAGCTTCTTGGCCTGCTCCGGGTCGTACCGGTAGAAGGGGGTGTCCTCGGTGGCCGCCGTGCCCAGCGGGTCGGCCGGCGGGATGGTGTACGCGAGTTCACCGGTGCCCTGGGAGCCGATCTCGATGAGCTGGTTACGGTCCAGACCCAGGCTGATCGCCTGACGGACCTTCTCGTTGGCCAGCGGCCCCTGGCTCACGTCCAGACCCACCCAGTAGGTGAGCTTGTACGCCGGGCCGACCTGCAGCCCGCGCTTCCCCAGCGCTTCGGCGTTCTTCGGCACCCGGGTCTGAATCATGTCGACGGCACCCGAGGAGAGCGCCTGCTGCCGGGTGGACTCGTCCGCCATCAGCCGGTAGTTGACCTGGTCGAGGTAGGGCAGGCCACTGTCCCAGTACCCGTCGAAGCGGACGGTGCTGATCAGCGAACCCTCCTGGAACTCTTGCAGCTTGAACGGGCCGGTGCCGTTCTCCTGGGTCTTGAGGGCGTCCTTGTCCTTGCCCTCCATCCAGCTCTTGTCGACGATGCCGCCACTCCACGGCTGAGCGAGCAGGTGCAGCAGGGACGACTGCGGACGCGACAGCACGACCTTCACGGTCTTGTCGTCCACGATGTCGATGCTCTCGAAGCTGTAGAGCGACGCGTACGGCGAGTGCTGGTCCGGGTCGACGATCCGCTCCAGGCTGAACTTGACGTCCTCGGCGGTGAGCGCCTCACCGTTGTGGAACGTGACGTTCTCGCGGAGCGTGAACTGATATTCGGTGGGCGACACCTCCTTCCACTCCGTCGCGAGGGCGGGCTTCAGGGTTTCGAGGTCGGTGTCCAGCGCGAGCAGTCCCTCGTAGAACTGAGACACCATCCGCTTCGAGTTGAAGGACTGCGCCATGATCGGATCGAATCCGCTCAGTGGCTGGCTGTCCTCGCCGATGGTGAGTGTGCCGCCGCGACGCGGCTCACCGCTGGCCGTCGTGCCCGGCGATTCGGCGGACGAGCCGCCGCATCCGGCCACCGCCGCGACCAGGGTGACGAGCGACGCCGCCAGCACCCCGATCCGACGGGAGTTGGTGACAAGAGACATGAGGGTTGCCCTTCTTCGTGTGCTCGTCGGGAGGGAACGACAGAGCTGGGGGATGGAACTGGTCCGAGAATCAGATGAGGGAGCGGCTGCCGCCGCTGAAGCCTTCGCCGATGAGTCCCCAGGCGAAGGAGGCGAGCAGAAGCGCACCGGCCGGACCGAGTGGCAGCCAGGGGCACTCGATCATGTAACTCTGGGCGGCGTAGATCATGTTTCCCCAGCTCGGGTCCGGCGGTTGGACACCGAGGCCGAGGTAACTCAACGACGATTCGATGAGGATGGCGATAGCCGCGGTGTTGGCGAACTGCACGGTCATGAGCGGCAGGACGTTGGGCAGGAGATGCTTGACGGCGATGACCGGATCCGGCACGCCGGACACCCGAGCCGAGAGCACGAACTCCCGCTCGCGCAGTTCCAGACACTTCGCCCGAACCACCCGGGCGAACTGCGGTACGGCGATGAGCGCGAGCACCAGGACCAGAATCGTCTTCGTGGGGTTGAAGACGGTGACCGCGCTCAGTGCGAGCAGCAGCGAGGGAAAGGAGAGGACGAGGTCGATGCCGGCCATCAGCCACGAGTCGAGCCAGCCGCCTCGTAGCCCGGCGGCGATACCGATCGCCGAGCCCACCAGCAGCGCGAGCGCCGCGGCGAAGAACGCGATACCCAGTGATGTCTGCCCGGCGGTCATCAGCCGGACGAGATAGTCCCGGCCGAGGTCGTCGGTGCCCAGCAGGTGCTGGGCACTCGGCGGCGAGAACGGCGCGCCGGCCACCTCTGAGGGCGTGTAGTCGGCCCACAGGTGGACCGTCATCGACAGCACCACCAGCGTGACCAGGAGCAGGATTCCCGCGCTCGCCTCCCGCCGGGTGCGGAGAAACGCGGCGAACCAATGGCGTTGCCGGTTCGGCACCGCTTCCGGACCGACCCGGACTGGGGCTGCGTGCGTCATCATTTCGCTCCGATCTGCGGATCGATAAGCGGAAGAAGAAGGTCGACGGCGAAATTCAGCACGACGTAGGTGGCCCCCAGGACGAGAATGCACGCCTGGGCGACCGCGACGTCGTGCTGGGTGATCGCCGTGACCGTGAGTTGTCCGATGCCCGGGATGGCAAAGACGTTCTCGATCAGGATGGAGTTGCCGACGATTCCGGCCATCTGGAGTCCCGCCACCGTGGCCACGGGAGCAGCCGCATTCCGCAGCCCGTGTCGCATCGTCGCCTGCAGGTGCGTGCTGCCGGTGGCCAACGCGGTGCGGATGAAGTCCTGCTCGTAGACCTCGAGCATCGAGGAGCGCATGAACCGGCACAGCGTCGAGCCCAGCGGCAGCCCGAGCGCGATGCTGGGTAGCACCATGCTCTGCAGGTTCTGAGCGGGATCCTGCGAGAAGGGCACGAAACCGAGGGTGGGCCAGCTCGGGAACGCGATCGAGAAGAGCAGGACCAGCGCCACACCGAAGGCGAACACCGGGATGGCCAGGCCGACGAAGGTCGTCGCCCGGGCCGTGGCGTCGAACAGACGCCCCCGCTTCATCGCGGACAGCGCCCCCGCCGGAATCCCCCAGGCGATCGAGGTCAGGGTCGCGAAGACCGCGAGTTGCAGGGTGTTCGGCAACCGGTCGCCGATCAGCTCGCGTACCGGCAGGCCGTTGAAGACCGACGTGCCGAAGTCACCGCTCAGGGTGTTGGCCAGCCACGTCACGTACTGCACGGGCAGCGGCTTGTCCAGACCCAGGTCGGTGGTGAGCCTGGCTCGGGTCGCGGCGTCGCTGTAGGGGCCGGCAAGCGTGTCGACCGGGCTGCCGGGCAGCAGGTGCACCAGCCCGAAGGCCAGCAGGGAGAGGGCGAAGAGGACGATCACCCCCCGCAGCGCCCGCCGGATGATAAACCCGACAAGCGGTGGGGGGACAGGCAGGCGAAGCGCACGTTGGCGTGGTTGCGCCCCTGACGCCCCTGTCACGGATTGCGACATGTCAACTCCTGTCGGTCACGGAACTCGGGCTGGCGATCGGTGAAACATTGCCTGGTCATGTCGTTCCGTGTTGCGTATCGTACGATGTACGGCTACCTCGTCAAGGGGCAAAATCGCCGACGATCGTGGTTAACCAAGACGTAACAACCGGTGCCGCTCGGCAGAGGCGCACGACCCCCCGCCACCGCCCGTAGCCGGCACCGAAGAACGACTGACGACCCGCGCGAATCGAAACGCCCGCCGTGCTGAGGAGGTGTACTCGGTGACCCGACCAGCGGTAAGACCCAGTCCCGTGACACGGGACATCAGCAGTCGCGATCAAGCGAACATGCTGGAGAAGAGCCTCCGGATACTCCAGGCGTTCCGGTCCGGTGATCGCAAGCTGCGCCTCAACGAACTGGCGGAGCGCACCGGGATGCCGAAATCGACTGTGCATCGCCTCAGCCAGGAGCTCATCGACCACCAGTTGCTCGCCCGGGATTCCGAGGGCTACGAACTCGGGCTCGGCCTGTTCGAGCTCAGCGCGCTGGTGCCGCTGAAGCAACGGCTGCGCGAGAGCGCACTGCCGTTCATGCAGGACCTCTTCCTGGCCACCCACGAGACCGTGCACCTCGGGGTCCGGCAGGATCTCGATGTCGTCTACGTCGAGAAGATCTACGGCCACTCCGACCTGGCGTTGCCCTCGCGAGTCGGCGGCCGCCTCCCGTTGAGCTGCACCGCTGTCGGCAAGGCACTGCTGGCCTTCAGCGCGGACGACGTCCGCGCCACGGTCCTGGCCAAGCCGCTGCGGCGGATCACCGCCAACTCGATAGTCGATCCGGAGCGGCTGCGCCGTGAACTGGCCGAGATCCGGGCCACCGGGCTGGCGTTCGAGAGCGAGGAGGCCACGGTCGGTCGGGCCTGCGTAGCCGCGCCGGTCGTCGTACAGGGCGAGGCGGTCGCGGCCATGTCGATCTCCGTACCGATAGCCCAGTATCGAATCCCGCAGCTGGCCGCCGCCGTGAAGACGGCAACGCTCGGGCTGGCCAGACAGCTCAGGGGCAGGTCGGCATGACGAAAAACGCCGGCTCTCCCCCGCCCCCGGTCCGACGAATCACCGTTCCGTGCCACGGGACAACCGCCCCATGCCCCACGGCGGCTCGGTCACAGTGAGCCACATGCCCACCCCTGCAC
>NZ_POTX01000490.1 GCF_003236305.1 Micromonospora endophytica
CGCCCGACCCGCCCGTCCCGGGGGGCCAAGGAGCGCCGGTTGGCCGACAAGAAGCGCCAGTCACAGCGCAAGCGTGACCGCCGGGTGGACGGCGACTAGCCGCAGTCATTGATGAACTGCGATTAACCTGATTGAATGCCGGCGGGAGCGCCAGGGCCGTCACACCGCAACCCCGACTGTGACAGGAGTTCCTCCACCATGCTCCGAAGGTCTCTGCGCACCGCCGCCACCTCCGCACTCATGGCCGCCGTCCTCGCCTGGTCAGCGGCAGCCGTCCCGTTCACCACTGCCGCCTCCGCCGCCCGGCCCGGGCTCGCCGCCGCGCCGGCACCACTGGCGGACCCGGTACGGGTCATGCCGCTCGGCGACTCGATCACCGGCTCCCCGGGCTGTTGGCGGGCCCTGCTCTGGAACCGGCTCCAGTCGGCCGGGCACACGAACGTCGACTTCGTCGGCACCCTCGGCCCACAGGGCTGCGGCCAGCCGTACGACGGCGACAACGAGGGACACGGCGGGTACCTGGTCACCAACGTGGCCAACCAGAATCTGCTACCGGGCTGGCTGTCGGCGACCCGGCCGGACATCGTGCTCATGCATTTCGGCACCAACGACGTGTGGAGCAACATCGCCCCCGCCACGATCCTGGCCGCCTACAGCAGGCTGGTGGACCAGATGCGGGCGAGCAACCCCGCCATGCGCGTACTGGTCGCGAAGATCATCCCGATGGCACCCACCAGTTGTCCGGAGTGCGGCCAGCGGGTGGTCGCCCTCAACGACGCCATCGACGGCTGGGCGGCGGGCAAGACCACCGCGCAGTCGCCGATCGTCGTGGTCGACCAGTGGACCGGTTTCCGCACCGCCGCCGACACCTACGACGGGGTGCATCCCAATGCCGCAGGCGACCAGAAGATGTCCGACCGCTGGTATCCGGCGCTGGTGGCCGCCCTGACCGGTGTCCCGACGACCCCCACACC
>NZ_POTX01000491.1 GCF_003236305.1 Micromonospora endophytica
GTCCTGACCGGCCCCGGCTGGGCCATCGGCTGCGCCAGCCCGGAAACCCTCATCGAACTACGCCACGGCACCCTCACCACCCGCCCCATCAAAGGCACCCGCCCGGCCACCGCCGCCGGCCGCACCGAACTGCTCACCTCGGCCAAGGAACGCGCCGAACACATCATGATCGTCGACCTGGAACGCAACGACCTGGCCCGCGTCGCCGCCACCGGCACCGTCCAAGTCGACGACCTGTTCGCCGTACGCCGCTGGTGCGACCTGTGGCAGGCCGAGTCCACCGTCCGAGCCCAGGTCGCCGACGGCCTCGGCCTGGCCGACCTGCTGCGCGCCGTCTGCCCCGGCGGATCCGTCACCGGCGCACCCAAACTCGCCGCCCTGCACCACATCGCCGCCCTCGAACCCGTCGGCCGCGGCGCCAGCATGGGCGCCCTCGGCTGGGTCGGCACCGACCACATCGACCTCGGACTGACCATCCGCACCGCCGCCGCCGACCACACCGGCCTGCACGTGTGGGCCGGCGGCGGCATCACCTGGGACAGCGACCCCGACGCCGAAGTCGCCGAGGCCGCCGCCAAAACCGCCCCGGTGCGGGCCGCCCTACACGCCACCCAACCGATAGCCTTGCCGACATGACCATGCGTGACATCCGAATCATCGGCGACCCCGTGCTACGCACCCCCAGCGAGCCGATCACCACCTTCGACGCCGAACTGCGCACCCTGGTCACCGACCTGATGGACACCCTGCTCGGCGCGCCCGGCCGCGCCGGCGTCGCCGCACCCCAGATCGGCGTCAGCGCCCAGGTCTTCGTCTACGACGCCGACGGCCACCGCGGCCACATGATCAACCCCACCCTGGAACTGTCCACCGAACTCCAGGACGACGACGAAGGCTGCCTGTCCATCCCCGGCCTGTACTTCCCGACCCCCCGCGCCCTGCACGCCACCGCCCACGGCTTCGACC
>NZ_POTX01000492.1 GCF_003236305.1 Micromonospora endophytica
GGGCCCCCTGTTAACGCCTGGTGTAGAGCAGGGGCCCCCTATTAACAGCCGCATCCCAGCGGAGTCCGCGCTACGGCGGGCAAGCTCGCGGAGCGCGGCCGAGGCGGGGCGAGCAGATATGGGGTGGCGGGTGCGGGCGGCAGGACGTCTGTGGGTGAGATGCGTGCTGGCCGGCACCCTTCCGGGTGCCGGCCAACGGTCGATCAGCGGTTGATCAGCGGTCGGTCAGGCTATCGGCGTGGTCAGTTGTTCCAGTGCTGGGTGACCAGGTCGGCGGCCTGCTGTTCCCACTGGGCGTAGTGGTCGGGGTACGCCGAGACCTGCACGGTCTGCGCGGCCTGGGTCAGCGGCATGTCCTGCCAGCCGTCGACCTGCTTCAAACCCTCCAGGAACGCGGTGGTGGAGTACTCGGGGTCGGTGATCTGCTCGACCGTGCCCCAACCACTGGACGGACGCTGCTGGAACAGACCCTGCGAGTCGTGGTCGTTGCGGTCACCCAGGTGACCCAGGTTCTCCAGCTTCGACTCCTGCAACGCGGTGGCGATGGAGACGACCGCGGCGCGCTCGTCCATGCCGGCCTTCTTCGTCGCGGCGATGATCGCCTTGACGTTGGCGGTCTGCTCGGCGTCCAGATCGATCCGCGACTGCTCGCCCTGCACACCATGCGGGACCAGCCTGCTGGTGTCGGGCTTGTCGGCCTGCACCGCCGCGGCCGTGACGGCGCCGGTGCCGGTATCGGTGGTGTCGGTGGCGTGGTTCAGCGGACCCGCCGCCAGACCACCGGCAACAGCCAGACCAGCGATACCCAGCACGCTCTGTCCCGCACCGGGTTTGATGGAGACATCGAAACCTGGGAGGAACACCAGCGATGCCCGCACCGAAGAAGTACAACGATGAGCTGCGTGAGCGTGCGACCCGGTTGGCGGTCGAGGCCCGCCGGGAC
>NZ_POTX01000493.1 GCF_003236305.1 Micromonospora endophytica
GTGGTGGTGGTCAGGGTGGGGGGATGCCGATTTCTCCTCGACGGCCCAGTCGTCTTCAGGGACGAGTCTTTCGTGGTTCCGAAGTGGTGTCCCAGGGGTTGCTCACCCGCGCCGAGCTGCGGAGCAGCGCGTGGCGGCCGCTTTTCAAGGACGTCTACGCCGATGCCCGACTCGTCGTGTCGCATCCGACCCGCTGCTCGGCGGCGGCACGCTGGCTGATCCCGTCCGATGCGGCAATCGCCGGACGCAGTGCCGCGGCGCTGTTCGGAGCCGGACGCGTCGAGGTGCACGAGCCCCTTGACGTCTTGGTCCCCACGGGCCAACGGTTCGGACCGGTGACCGGCCTGGCCGTGCACACCGCCGCACTGCCCGACACGGATGTGTTCCAACGAACCGGCGTCCCGGTCACCACGCCGGAGCGCACCTGCTGGGATCTCGCCCAGTGGTTGCCGGTGGAGGACGCCGTCGCGCTTGTCGATGTTCTCGTCCGCCGCCGGCTCGTCGTACCTGCGCAGCTGAGCGAGCGGGCTCGCCGGCACACGGGTGAGCGCGGCTGGAAGCGGATGCTGCGGGTCGCCGACCTCACCGACGGCGGTGCGGAGTCACCACCGGAGTCCCGCCTCCGGGTCCGGCTGGTCCTGGCCGGCCTACCCGTTCCGGTCACCCAGTTCGTGGTCGAACGCGGCGGCGCCTTCGTCGCCCGGTTGGACCTCGCCTGGCCGCAATGGAAGATCGCCATCGAGTACGACGGCAGCTGGCACCACGACCCGGAACAGCTGCATCGGGATCGACGCCGGCTGAACCGGCTGGTCGGCGACGACTGGATCGTCCTGCACCTGACCTCGAAGCGCTTCGCGACCGACTTCGACGGCTTTCTCGCCGAGGTACGCCACGCCATCCGCACCCGCAGCCGCTGACCCCGCCCCACCCCACAC
>NZ_POTX01000494.1 GCF_003236305.1 Micromonospora endophytica
GGTGGTGGTGCTGGCGGCGTCGGCCCGGGTGGTGGCGTGGGGACGGGCCGGGGAGGCATCGGCGGCATCGGGCCGGGCGCAGGAGGCACCGGCACCGGCGGCGGCGTCGGGCCGGGTCCGGGAGAAGGCGGCGACGGCGGCCCGGGTGCGGGCTCCGGCCCGGGCACCGGCGTGGGTGCGGGCTCGGGGCCGGGTGGCGTCGGTACGGGCTTCGGCTCCGGGCTGGGAGGCGCAGGTACGGGTTCCGGCTCCGGGCCGGGCACCGGCGTGGGCGGCTCGGCGGGCTCGCCCGGCGGGACGGGCTCCGATGGCTCCGTACCGACAGGGGCCGACCGGTAGACACCCGACGCCTTGCCGGCGGTCCCGGCGGCCTGTGCCTCGTTCACGCTTACCCGGCTCATCCCGGGCACTCGGACGCTGGCTCGGACCGCCTGCGCTGGGCTGTGCTCGCGCGGGCCGGGCACCTGGGGTGCTGCCGTGGCCTGGTAGCGGCTCCCGGCCGTGCCGTCGTCGGGCGCCGTGACCCCGCGGACACCGGCGCGACCCACCGCCGGCTGGCTTCCGGTCGCCGTCCGCACCGCGGCGGCATCAGTCGGGGCGGGAGTCGATCCAGGGTCGCCCGCCGGAGTCTCGTGCTCGGTCATCCTCGCCCTCCGCGCCACGCTCGCACCCGATCCCGCGTCGCGGGGCCGGGAGTGCCTGAGTGACACCGTGCCACATTCCGGCGGTGTCGCACACCCGGAGTGCCCACAGTGTCCCCGAGCGAATCTGGCCGTTGACTGTTCCGAGGCGGGCCGGGACCGTCGGTGACGGGCGGGTCAGTTACCGCCGACAGTGGACGGGGTGGCCGAGACCGACTCCTTCGGGGCCTCGCTGCTGGTCGCCGTGGTCGGTGCGACGCTGCTCGTCGAGACGGTGGGGGTCGGGTC
>NZ_POTX01000495.1 GCF_003236305.1 Micromonospora endophytica
GGGTACTCCTCGGTCAGCGTGGTGACCGGGCCGGGCCAGGTGGCCTGGGCGACCTCGATCGGTCTGCGCCGTTCGTCGTACGCCACGTGCAGCAGGTGCAGCACGGGGGTGTCCGGCCGGATCTGAAGGGTTTCCGCTTCTTCCCGGCTGGGCTGGCGGGCGGTGATCGTGTCGGTGGCTGTCGCGTACCGCCGTCCGGTGGCCTCCTCGGCCTCCTGGTAGAGCGGGCGGCCGAACGCCTCGGCGCGTTCCAGTGTGGTGCCGGCGGTGTCGGCGGGCAGGAACCAGGATGCGCCGACCTCGACCGGTGAGTCCTCGGTGCGGACCAGGTGTCGGCGGCAGAGCAGTTCGGTGCCGTCGGGTACGCCGAACGCGTCGGCGACCTCGGGGGGTGCGGGGGAGCGGCCGACGGCGACCAGTTGCTGCCGGTACCGGGCGGCGAGGTCGGTGTGGTAGCCGCGGAAGCCGCCGTAGCGGCCCCGGGAGAGGCGGTTGAGCCGCCGGCGGGTTCCACGCACGTACGTACCGGAGCCGGGTTTGGTGATCAGGATGCCCTCGACCCGCAGCTGGTCGACGGCGCGTTGCACGGTCTGTTTCGCCACCCCGAACATCTCCGCGATGGCCGGGATGGACGGCAGCCGTTCGCCCGGCGCCCAGTCGCCGCGCCGGATCTGCGCCTTGAGCTGCGCGGCGATCTGGCGATGTGGAAACTCGGCGGCACCCGGATTGATAGGCATGCCCACCTCCTGTCAGCTAGGTTCCTAGGATGCCCTAGGTGACGTGATCCCGCCACCCCGCCGCGCCACGCCCCCGCCGATCAGCCCGTCGATCATGAAGTTATTGCCACGACGCGCCCCCGGCAGGGGTGGTAACAACTTCATGATCAACAGTCGTTGGGGGCGGGGATGGCGAAGAGCCC
>NZ_POTX01000496.1 GCF_003236305.1 Micromonospora endophytica
GCCCCCGCCGCCGCCCCTAAGCGCGTGGAGCCGGTCGTCAAGAGCACCCCGCGGAGCACGCCGGCCGGCAAGAAGCCGAAGCTGCCGGAGGCGCAGTCCCTGGTCACGGTGACGGCCGCGGGCTCCGGCGCCTCGATCACCGACCTGGGCAAGGGCTACCTGAGCGCCTCGAAGAACGGCGCGGCGCTCCAGTTCCACCTGATCCACACCGACGACAAGACCAACGACTATCAGTTCAGCCTGGCCGGCCCCAAGAATCTGTGCCTGGAACAGGCCCTCGACCCGTTCGGCAGTCTCCGGCTGAAGCCGTGCGACATCGAGAAGTCCGAGCAGTTGTTCGTGATCACGCCGGCCGCCGACGGCTACTACATCGGCAGCAAGCACGCCGAGTACCTCTACCAGGGCGTCGGCGACGTCGCGTCGTTCGACGTCACCCCCGACTTCGAGCCCGGCCACTGGACCTTCGTCGTGAAGGGCTCCGAGCCGCTCGACTGACCGGGCCGACCTGCCCGATGTCCGGCCCACCACGGCCGGGCATCGGGTGTTTCCCCAAGCTGTCCTGCCCGAGTTGGCGTTGGAGGCGGCCGAGGCCACGGCGCGTCTGGTGTCTCGTCCGGGCAACAAGCGCACCGTCGGGCTCACCTCGGGCTCACGTGGGGCTAAGTCATCGAAGGACGGCGCTAAGAAAGCTCGCACGAACAGCAAGAAGCCGCAGGTCAACCCTGCTGCCTGAGGGTGCGCCCGGCAGGATTCGAACCTGCGGCCTTGGGATTAGAAGTCCCCTGCTCTATCCGCTGAGCTACGGGCGCGTGGTATCGCGCGAGAAGGGTACCGCCGCCCCGGGCCGGTGTGCGGAAATGGGTGGCCGGATCAGTGTTGCGGGCGGGGGGTGTCCGGCTGGGCG
>NZ_POTX01000497.1 GCF_003236305.1 Micromonospora endophytica
AGATGTGTATAAGAGCCAGCCTCCCGAAACGCCGCCGACATCTCCCGCGTGTTGTGCAGATGCGCATCCCGCTGCGTCACCACCTGCGACACCAACACCGCATCCGCCCGCTCAGCCCGCGCCGCCTCCACCAACTCCGGCACACTCACCTGCGCACCCAGATTCGTCACCTTCAACTCGCGGTAATACTCCAGCCCCTTCTCCCCCGCCACCCCCTTCACATTGAGGATCGCGTCGATACCCACCGTGTGCGCATCCGTACCGATACACGCCCCCACCACCGACAACTTCCGCCGCAACCGCCGCTTCACCACCGCATTGACCTCCTTGGCGGACAACAACGGAAAATCCCGCTCCACCACCTGCACCGCCGACAGATCCACCAGATGATTCACCCGCCCGTACACCACGAAAAAGGTGAACCCGTCACCCATCTGCTTCGCGTGCACCAGCATCGCCGGATCCATACCCATCTTGTTCGCCAACTGCACCGCCGCACCCTCGGCCCGCTTGTCATGCGGCACCGGCAACGTGAACGACACCTGCACCATGCCGTCACCCGTCGTATCCCCGTACGGCCGCACCACCGACTTCCCACTCACGCCGCACCCTCCAGAATCTCGGTGGCCGGGTTGTAGTAACCCGCCTCGTGCCGCGCCACCCCGTCCAGACCCTTACCCCGATCCGCCGGCCGCCTCATGATCCCGAACGTGCCCTCCGCGATCGCCGTCAACAACGACTGCTCCCCGATCCGCTCCAACAACTCCACCGCCTCACCCAACACCCGATTCGCCCGCTGCTGAATGAATCCACCCGGCACCGGCACGAAATCC
>NZ_POTX01000498.1 GCF_003236305.1 Micromonospora endophytica
GTATAAGAGACAGGAGGGCTTGGCGGACTACCCAGGGGATGTAGCCGGGGTCGAGGGTGTCCTGCCAGGTGAAGCGGAGAATGGTCCAGCCGGCGTTGGTCAGGCGGTTCTGGCGACGGCGGTCGGCGAAGATCGCGTCCGGTGTGCTGTGTGGGCCCTGACCGTCCGCTTCGGCGATCACTCTGGGGGCGCGCCAGCCGAGGTCGCCGATGCCGAGTAGGTATCCGTCGTCGTCGCGTACTTCTATCTGCAACACGTCTGGCGGCACCCGGCCGTCGACGCAGCGCAGCCTGGAGCGGGTCTCCAGCGGAGACTGGGCCCGCCCGTCCGCCTCCGCGAGGTAGCCGCGTGCTGCCGTCGCACCCCGTCTGCGCCTGATCCGGCGTGCTATCGACGCCAGGTCCGTTTCGGCCAGCAAGCCTCGGTTCAACGCCGAGTCCAGCACCGAGACGGCCGGGTAGCGCCCCACCCGCAGGATGACGTCGCTGACCGTGGAGACGGCGTCAGTGGCCGGCAACCCGTTCAGCGTGACAAGCGCGTTCGGCGCATGCTCCAGCTGGTGCAGCACGACGTGCGGTTGCCCAGCCCGCGCCCGCTTGGCGGCCAACCCCGGCAGGCCGATGTGAATCTCGTCGGTTGACGCCAGGCCGGAAATACCGTGGAGTTCGGCCGCGGTTCCCAGCACCGCGTACGCCGCTGGCCCCAGCGACAGCAACACGGCCCGGACCTGCTGGCGCCGGGACGGCTGCACCGCTGAGATGGGCTGCGGAAGGTAGACGGCTCGCGCGAGCGACTGCCAACGCCCGAAGGCGACAAGGTTGTCGACCTCATGCCGCGTGAGTCCCAGCGCCAACGCCTGCCCACGACAGATCAGCCCATCCTGCCGCCCCGCAAC
>NZ_POTX01000499.1 GCF_003236305.1 Micromonospora endophytica
CCGGAGGGGAGGGGGCGGGCAGTGAGGCGCTCGGCCAGCTCGGCGACCTCGATCAGGGCGTCCAGGTCGATGCCGGTGTCGATGCCCATGTCGTGCAGCATGTGCACCGCCTCCTCGGTGGCCAGGTTCCCGCTGGCACCGGGTGCGTACGGGCAGCCGCCGAGACCACCGACGCTGGCGTCGAACTCGGTCACCCCGAACTCCAGCGCGGTGAGCAGGTTCGCCAGGGCGGTGCCCCGGGTGTTGTGGAAGTGCAGCAGCACCGGGATGTCCGCATGACGGTCGCGTACCGCCGTCAGGAGATCGCGGACCCGTCGGGGCGTACCCATGCCTGTGGTGTCACCGAAGGCCACGCGGTCGGCGCCGTCCCGGACCACCCGGTCCACGATGGCGGCTACCCGACCCGGGTCGATGTCCCCCTCGTACGGGCAGCCAAAGCTGGTCGCGATGATCACTTCGGCGTGGGCACCGGCAGCGTGCAGCAGATCGATCAACTCAGCGATGTCGTCGAGCGACTCGTCGGTGGAGCGGTTAAGGTTGCGCCGGTTGTGGGTGTCGCTGGCGGAGACGACGACCTCGATCTCGGTGAACCCGGCGGCGAGGGCACGCTGCGCGCCCCGCACGTTGGGCACCAGCGCCGAATAGCGAACCCCGTCGACCTTTGCCGCCTGCCGCCACACCTCGTCGGCATCGGCCATCTGCGGGATCGCCCTGGGATGCACGAACGACACCGCCTCGATCCGCCCCACTCCGGTACGGGAGAGCGCGTCGAGCAGCCGCACCTTGGCCTCGGTCGGGATCGGCTCCTCGTTCTGCAAGCCGTCGCGCGGTCCCACCTCCCGGATGGACACAAACCCCGCCATCCCGCCC
>NZ_POTX01000049.1 GCF_003236305.1 Micromonospora endophytica
AAGAGACAGGAGGTTGACGGTGGGGAGGGGGGACCAGTCCTGCTCGGGGACGCGGACGAAACCGCGACGCCGGTAGAGCCGGTGGGCCGCCTCGGCGTGGCCGTCCCGTACACAGATCGTCAGGGCGGTGCAGCCCAGCTCGGTCGCGCGGGCGACGCACGCCTCGACCAGCACCGCGCCCACGCCCCGGCCCTGCGCCGCCGGGTCCACCGCCAGCATCCGAAACTCCGCCTCGCCCGGACCGCACAGCTCGGCGTACCGGCTGCCGGGCCGGACGAAGGTGACCGAACCGAGCAGCTCGCCCGTTGCCGGGTCGGTGGCGACCAGGATCTCGCCGTCCGCGGCCCGGCCGGCCACGTCGGCCAACACGGCGGCGTACCCGTTCTCGCCCTTCAGCTGCCCATCGGTCTCGTAGGCGGCGACGGTTAGCCGGGCCACCCCGGCGAAGTCGGCAGGCTCGGCCGGCCGGACCAGTGGGCGACTCAACCGATCACCGCGATCAGGTCACCGTCCTGGACCACGTCGCCCTCGTTCACCGCGAGCTGCTGCACGACGCCGTCGATCTCGGCCACCACCGGAATCTCCATCTTCATGGACTCCAGGATCACCAGCGTGTCCCCCTCGGACACGGCGTCCCCGGCCGCCGCGACGACCTTCCAGACGTTCGCCACCATCTCGGCGCGGATCTCCTCGGCCATCTCCCGGCCCCTTCTCTCGCGACTGCCTGCGACGTATCAAATCATGAGACGGTCGTCCGTGGGCCGGTAGCGGGCCCGGTAACCGTCCACCGAGGCCCCGACCCGGCATGACCTAGCATCATCGGGTCGGACCCTGGCGCCGGGAGGACCGGTGCGTGCATCGGCGCCGAGGTCGTGCGCGGGTGATCCGACCATCACGAGGAGGTCAGCATGGCGAAGAAGGCTCGGAAGAAGAAGGCCCGGAAGAAGAGCGCCGCCAACCACGGCAAGCGCCCCAACTCCTGATCGGGACGCCGCGCGGCGGCCTGTCCGTCGGCCGGCGCACGAAAGCCGGTGGCCCAGCCCGGGCCACCGGCTTTCACGTAACTGCGGCGAGGTGTCCGGCGCCGGAGCGCCGAGGCGGCTCAGTCGGCCAGTTCGCGCGACTCGGCGGTCTCGAAGACGACAAGCTCGGTGAGTCGTACCCGGAGCCGCTCGCGCAGCTCGTCGGGGGCGGACTCGTTGCCGCAGCAGCGGGCCACCAGCGCCTTGACCTCCTGCTCGATGCCGTACTCCCGAAGACACGGGCCGCACTCGTCGAGATGGTGCCGGATCAGGGTGCGGCGCTCCTGCTCGCACTCGAGGTCGAGGTAGAGGTAGACCTCGGCGAGAACCTCACGGCAATCCGTCTCGTGCGGATCTCCACAGCTCACGTCACACCTCCCGGCCACTGGCGGCGGTCGAACTCCGGCCCGCCGACGCGGCGGAGAATCCGCGCTCCGCGGCGTAACCCTCAAGCAGCTTGCGCAGATTACGACGCCCGCGGTGCAACCGCGACATCACGGTGCCGATCGGCGTGCCCATGATGTCGGCCACCTCCTTGTAGGAGAAGCCCTCGACGTCGGTCAGGTAGACCGCCAGCCGGAACTCCTCCGGCAACTGCTGGAGGGCCTCCTTGACGTCGCTGTCGGGCAGCCGGTCGAGCGCCTCGGTCTCCGCGGAGCGCAAGCCGCTGGAGGTGTGTGACTCCGCCTCGGCGAGCTGCCAGTCGGTGATCTCCTCGGTGGGCGCCTGCACCGGTTGCCGCTGCCGCTTGCGGTAGGAGTTGATGTAGGTGTTGGTCAGGATCCGGTACAGCCAGGCCTTCAGGTTCGTGCCCTGCTCGAACTGGTGGAAGGCCGCGTACGCCTTCAGGTAGGTCTCCTGGACCAGGTCCTCGGCATCCGCCGGGTTACGCGTCATGCGTAGCCCGGCCGCATACAACTGATCGACGAATGGCATTGCGTCCCGCTCGAACCGGGCCCTGCGCTCGTCCGTCTTCTCGGTGGTCAACCGCACATCCCCTCGGGTCGGACGCTTCCCCGCTGAGGATACGCGTCCCGACCCGCTTGAAGATTCGGTTCGGACGGGTGTGCCCGTCGCCACCTCGGTCGGCGATACCATCGCCGGCCAGTCCGGGCCGGCGAGCAGCCGCCTGAGCTGCCGCGCCTCCCGCTCGTCGCGTTCCCGGCTCCGGATCTCGGTCGGCACCGGTCACCCCCTCGAAAGTGGTCGTCCGAGGGGTTCAACACCCACCGCCGGTCGGGGCATTCCACCCCGGCCCCCATTCCTGGCCCCGGCCCGGGGCAGGTGCCGAGGCTGGGACCAGGAAGGGCCTGGGAGCCCGGTGCCGGTGCCCGGAGTGAGCGGGGCGACACCATCGGATGCAACGACCCGGCCCGACCGACGGAAACGGCGATCCGCGCCCGTTCACCGGGCCCAGCCGTGCCGCCGCAGCCAGTCGACCACGACAGCGGCCGTCGCGGCCGGGTCGCCGCGCAGGTCGTGCCGCTCGCCGGGCCGGATCACCACCCGTACCGTCGGGGCCGGTGCCGGCACGCCGAACGGATCACGGTCGCCGTTGACCACGAGGGTGGGCACGCCGGTGGCCAACTCCCCGGCCCGGCTGCGCTCCGGCCGTCCCGGCGGATGCAGCGGGAAGGCGAGCGCGACCACCCCGGCGGCGGCCACGGTGGGCGCGGTCCGGCAGGCCACCCGCGCGCCGCTGGACCGCCCACCGACCAGCAGCGGTACGCCCGGGTGGCGGTCGCGCAGCACGGCCGACACGGCGGTCCACGCCTCGTCGAGATGCCCGGCGGGTGCCGGGGCCCGCCGACCGGCGACCCGGTACGGCTGGGTCACCCGGACCACCACCAACCCGGCCGCCACCGCCGCGTCGCGGAGCGCGACCAGGTCGGGGGCGTCGACACCGCCACCAGCGCCGTGCCCGAGCACCAGCAGTGCCCGGGCGGGCGCGGCGGGCAGGTCGGTGTCGACCCGCGCCGGACCGCGCGGGGTGTTCAGGACGTCGTCGTACGGCATCGCCCCATTCTGCGGCCCGGCCCGGTGGTCAGCTCAACGGCACCAGGGTGAGCAGCTGGTCACGCACCGGCGGACCCGCCTCGTCGACGGCGTCCGGATCGGGTTGCACCTCGCTACGCCAGGCCACCAGCATGGCCCGTCGTTCGCGCGGTGTGGTGCCACCCCACACGCCGTGACAGTCACCTACCTCCAATGCCCAGGCCAGGCAGGAACCCTGCACATCGCAGGTGCGGCACAACGCGACGGCCGCGTCGGCCGGCTCGTTCGGTGCCGGAAAGAACGTCTCCGGATCGACACTCTGGCAGGTGCCTCTGGTCCGCCAGGCTTCGTCCTGCCGGCGTTCCCTCAAAGCTCGCAACAGTCGAGGATCACGCCGTGCGGCGGCCACCTCGTGCGGACGGGGCATACGCGCCCGGGTCATCCACCCACCTCCCCCGTGGGATAAAAACAATATCGATGGAGATCGTTCACAAGGTGCAAACAACACCCCCACCGGCGCTGTGTTCTATCGCATTTGCGGATGCGATCACAAGACTCTGCCGGGAAGTTGTCCGAACGACTGAGCGACGTTTCGCCCGCAACTGCGGCAAATTACTCCCGACAATGCACGCCGGGTAATCAGAACAACGTCGAGTCCTCCGGTGCCGTGGACTGCGGCTCAGGCACCCGGGCGATGAGTTGCGGGCCGTCGTTGCGGACGTCGCCGACGGCCCGCCCCACCGGCCGTACCTCCATGCCGGCGAGCCATTCGAGCGGCGGGGGTGTGAGCAGTTCGGCCGGATCGGCGGAGGCCCCCAACCAGGTCTCCCACCGCGGCGCTGGCAACAGCAACGGCATCCGGTCGTGCACCTCGGCCAACTCGCCCAGCGCGGCGGTGGTCAGCACGCTGCAGGTCAGCAGCGCACCCTCAGGGCCCTCCCAGACCGACCAGATGCCGGCGAAGGCGAGCACCGAACCGTCCTGCGGGGTCAGGTAATACGGCTGTCTGCCGTCTGGCCGGCGCACCCACTCGTACCAGCCGTCAGCCGGGATCAGGCACCGGCGGCGGGCGAAGGCGGAAGCGTACGCCCGGCTGGTCGCGACGGTCTCGACCCGGGCGTTGATCATCCGAGCGGCGCCGGCGGGCGACCGGGACCACCCGGGCACCAGCCCCCAACGGCCGAGCGAGAGCGCCCGATGCCCCTCGGCGGTGACCCGGACCAGCGGCACCCGGTCGGTCGGCGCGACGTTGTGGTCCGCGACGACACCGCCGCCGGTCTCGTCGACGGCCTCGAACAGCCCGCTCAGGTCGCCGGCGCTCCGGGTCGTGGCGTACCTCCCACACATGCCGCACACGCTAGCGCGTCCCGTGCCGCCGGGCTGTCCCGTCCACCGGGAGCAGCGGCGTGGGCCGGGACCGGCGCCGCGCGGGACACGGCACAATGGGGTCGTGGGGAATCTGACCGCGACCCGGCCGCCGCAGCCGTGGACCGCCCCGACCGCCAGCGACCCCGTGTCGGCGTCGCTCCGACTGCCCGGCTCCAAGTCGATGACCAACCGGGCGCTGGTGCTCAGCGCGCTGGCCACCGGGCCCTCGACGCTCGCCAAACCGCTGCGGGCCCGGGACACCGAGCTGATGGCCGCCGGCTTGCGCGCGATGGGCGCGCACGTGTCGATCGCCGACGAGGAACGCTGGCTGGTCCGGCCGCACCGACTCGTCGGCCCGGCGCACGTCGACGCCGGCCTGGCCGGCACGATCATGCGTTTCGTGCCACCGCTGGCGGGGCTGGCCGACGGGCAGATCACCTTCGACGGCGATCCGCACGCGCGCACCCGACCGCTCGGGACACTGATCAAGGCGCTGCGCTCGCTCGGGGTGCGCATCGACACCGCCGGCACCGGCAGCCTGCCGCTGACCGTGCTGGGCACCGGTCGGGTCACCGGGGGTGAGGTGGTCATCGACGCCTCCGCCTCCAGCCAGTTCGTCTCCGGGCTGCTGCTCGCCGCGCCGCGCTTCGACCGGGGCCTGGTGGTCCGGCACGTCGGCCCGCCCGTACCATCCGCACCCCACCTGCGGATGACCGTACGCATGCTGCGGGCCGCCGGTGCCGCGGTCGACGACGCCACCGCCGACGTCTGGGTGGTCGAGCCGGGCCCGCTGACCGGGCGCGGCTGGGAGATCGAGCCGGATCTCTCCGGTGCGCTGCCGTTCTTCGCCGCCGCCATGGTCACCGGCGGCGAGGTGACCCTCCAGGGCTGGCCGCGCGGCAGTGCCCAGCCGATCGAGCTGCTCCGTCCGTTGTTGCAGCAGATGGGGGCCGACGTCGCGTACACCACCGAGGGGCTGACCGTGCGGGGCAGCGGCCGGGTGCACGGCCTGCACGCCGACCTGTCGGACGTCAGCGAGTTGACCCCGGTGCTCTCCGCGCTCGCGTTGCTCGCCGACTCCCCCTCGGTGTTCACCGGGGTCGGCCACATCCGGGGTCACGAGACCGACCGGCTGGCCGCGCTGGCCCGCGAGTTCACCACCCTCGGCGCGGACGTCACCGAGGCGGCCGACGGCCTGGAGATCCGTCCCCGTCCGCTGCGCGGTGGGGCCTTCCAGACCTACGCCGACCACCGGATGGCCCACGCGGCGGCGGTGATCGGGCTCGCCGTGCCCGGCATCGATCTTGACGATGTGGCATGCACCTCGAAGACCATGCCGGAGTTTCCGGCACTATGGTCGGCGATGGTGACCGGCAAGAGCTGAGCGGACAGGCAGGAGCGCGGCCCTGGCGACCAGGCGACGGGAGTACGACGAGGACGACGTCCGGGTCCGGCCGGGCAAGTCCTCGCGTCCGCGTACCCGCACCCGCCCCCGACACGCCGACGCGCGGGACGGCTTCGTCATCGCGGTGGACCGGGGACGGTACACCTGCGTGCTGGCCGACGCCGAGGCCGACGAGCCGATCGTCACCGCGATGCGGGCCCGCGAGTTGGGGCGCAAGTCGGTGGTGGTGGGCGACCGCGTCGGCCTGGTCGGCGACACCTCGGGCGCGCCCGGCGCGCTGGCCCGCATCGTCCGGATCGCGCCACGCCGGTCGGTGCTGCGCCGCACCGCCGAGGACGACGCCAGCACGGCCGAGGGGCGGCTGGAACGGGTGGTGGTCGCCAACGCCGACCAACTCGTGATCGTCAGCGCGCTGGCCGACCCGCCACCGCGTACCGGCTTCATCGACAGGTGCCTGGTGGCGGCGTACGACGCGGACATCGAGCCGCTGCTCTGCCTGACCAAGGCCGATCTGGCCGGCCCGGAGGCGGTGCTCGACTACTACACCGAGTTGGCACTGCCGTACGTGCTGATCCGGCCGGACTCGGCGCTGGACGCCCTGCGCGCCCTGCTCGCCGGCCGCGTCTCGGTGCTCGTCGGGCACTCCGGCGTGGGCAAGTCGACGCTTGTCAACCGGCTGGTGCCGGAGGCCGACCGGGCGGTCGGCGCGGTGAGCGCGATCGGTCGGGGCCGGCACACCTCCACCAGCGCTGTCGCGTTGCGGCTGCCCACCCTGCCCGGCGCCGACGACGATCCCGGGTGGATCGTGGACACCCCGGGCGTACGCAGCTTCGGGTTGGCGCACGTCTCGGCCGAGAGCCTGCTGCACGGCTTCCCGGACCTCGTCGAGGCCACCGTGGACTGCCCGGTGAACTGCCCGCACACCGCCGACGAGACCGACTGCGCACTGGCCGCCTGGGTGGCCGACGGTCGGGCCGACCCACGCCGGCTGGCTTCGTACCGCCGGTTGCTGGCCTCCCGGGCCGGTGACACCGAGCCGCGCGGCGAGACCGAGCCGCGCGGACGGCCAGAATGACCCGGCCGGCGGCCCCCGAGCCCGCTGCGGGCGCGCGGAGTGAGCCGGGCGGTGGCCCCCGGCGGGCGACAGGTGGGCCCGTCGCTACGGTGTCCGGATGACCGGGTACGCCGACGACCTCGCCCTCGCCCACCGGCTCGCCGACGCCGCCGACGCCATCGCCGCGGCCCGATTCCGCGCGCTCGACCTGCGGGTCGAGTCGAAGCCCGACCTGACCCCGGTCTCCGACGCGGACACCGCTGTGGAGCGGGAGATCCGTGCCCTGCTGGCCGAGGAACGACCCGATGACGGGCTACTCGGCGAGGAGTACGGCGCCACGCCCACCAGCGGGACGCGGCAGTGGGTGCTGGACCCGATCGACGGCACCAAGAACTTCGTCCGCGGCGTACCGATCTGGGCCACCCTGATCGCGCTGCTCGTCGACGGCCGCCCGGTGGTCGGGGTGGTCTCCGCGCCGGCGCTGCACCGCCGCTGGTGGGCGGCGCGGGATGCCGGGGCGTACGCGGGCCCCGACGCCGCCCGAGGCGTGCCGATCCGGGTCTCACAGGTGGGCGAGCTGGCCGATGCCAGCGTCTGCTACTCCTCTCTCGGCGGCTGGGAGCAGGCCGGGCGGCTGGAGCCGGTGCTCCAGTTGATGCGGGACAGCTGGCGTAGCCGGGCCTACGGCGACTTCTACGGTTACATGCTGTTGGCCGAGGGCGCGCTGGACGTGATGATCGAACCGGAATTGTCGCTCTGGGACGTGGCCGCACTGATACCCATCGTCACCGAAGCCGGCGGAACTTTCACCGATCTGGCCGGCCGGCCGGTCCCCGGAGCTGCCGATATCAGCGCGGTGGCCAGCAACGGACGACTCCATTCCGACATCCTCGGCCGGCTGGGTCAGCCCGCCGCGCACTGACGCCCGGTAACCTCTATCCTCGCCAGGTGGCTACCGCAGGTTGGTGTTTCCTGGCGGCGATGATCGTCGCGTACGGCATCGCCAATTTGTTGCAGTCGATTGCCGCCGCCCGCACCACAGTGCATCACACATTCGATCCCGGGCTGCTGCTGCGCCTGGCCGGGCACCGCACCTACCTGGTCGGCCTGGTCTGTCAGGTGGGCGGGTTCGTGCTGGCCTTCCTGGCCCGGCGGGACCTGCCGCTGTTCCTGGTGCAGGCGAGCGTGGCGGCCGGCCTGGGGGTCACCGCCCTGCTCGGCGTGATCGTGCTGAAGTGGCGGCTGCCGCTGGCCGAGGTGGGACTGCTGCTCCTGCTCTTCGCCGGGATCAGCGCGCTGGTGCTCGCCGCCCGACCGGCACCGTCCAAACCGCTCGGCACCGCCGGCATGATCGCTCTGCTGGTGGCCTTGGCGGTGATCGCGATGCTGGGTTTCTTCGCGGTCCGGTTACACGGCGCGCCCGGCTCGGTGGCTCTCGGCTCACTCGCCGGTCTGAGCTTCTCCGCCGCCGCGGTGGCCGCCCGACCGTTGGCCTCCGCGACGACCTGGGCCGCGTTCCTCAGCGACCCGCTGCTCTACCTGCTCATCGGACATTCCATCGTCGGCCAACTCCTGCTCGGGCTGGCCATGCAACGCGGCTCCACCACCGCGGCGGTGGCCGCCATGGACGCCGCCGGCGCGGTGCCCGCCGCGATCATCGGCCTGCTGCTGCTCAACGACAAGATCTGGCCGGGTCGGGAGTGGCTGGCCGGCATCGGCTTCCTGGTCACCCTCGCCTCGGTCATCGGACTCACCCGGTACGCCGAGCCACAGCACCACCACGCCGTCGCCAAGGAAACCACCCGCGCCGTCGTCGGCACCACCAAGGCCCAGGTGTAAACGCACCGCCGCTCGGGGTCAGGCCGCTTCGACTGGTTTGCGGCGGCCGATCACCCGCTCGTAGAGGCGCTCCAGGGCGGTCGCGGTACGTTCCCAGGTGTAGCTGCACCGCACCCGGTCCACTGCGGCGTGCCCGTACGCGAACCGGCCCGCGTTGTCCGTGAGCAGCCGGCGTAGCGTCATCCCGAGGGTGCGTACGTCACCGGGTGGCACCAGCTTGCCGGTCACCTCGTCGACCACTGTGTCGGCGATGCCGCCCATGGCGTAGCCGACCACCGGAACACCGCACGCCATCGCCTCCAACGACACCCGCCCCGCCGAGGAGTAGCGCGGGGTGCAGGCGACCACGTCGGCCGAGCGGTACCAGGTGGCCATCTGCTCGTGCGGAACGGCGCCCACCAGGTGCACCTGCTCGGTCACCCCGGCCCGCTCGGCCAGCTCACGCAGCCGCCGCGCCTCGGCGTGGTTGGCGAGCCGGTCGGCCGGTGGCCCACCGGCGATCACCAGTTCCGCGTCGCCGACCAGACGCATGGCCCGGATCAGGTCCTCCTGACCGTGGCCCGGGGAGAGTCCACCCACCGAGAGGATCCGGGGTCTTTGGTCACGCGGGGCGGCCTCACCGTCGGGATGGAACCGATCGGTGTCCACACCGGTCGGCACCATGGCCACCGAGGCGCGGTGCAGACCCATCCGGGTCAGCTCGTCCACCTCGTCGTTGCACTGCGCCACGGCGATGTCGATGGCCCTGGTCAGGGCCCGTTCCAGCGGGATGCGGTGGCCTGGGCCGTCGTACTGCGGGCCGAGGTGCCGCAGCTGTTCCATGCCGATCGAGTGGAACGTCTGGACCACAGGTATGTCGGTCTGGCGTACGGCGTGCGCGGCGGCCAGTCCGCCGATCCAGTAGTGGCCGTGCACGACCTCCGGGGCCCAGTCGCCGGCCCACTGGTCGGCGAGCCACTTGCCCAGTTCGGCCACGTACGGCACCAGTTCGGCGGTGGGTATCGGGGCGACCGGCCCGACGGGTGCCCGGTGCACCCGGTAGCCGTCCACGGCGTCGCTCTCCGCCGATTCAGGGTCGTCCCGCCGGGTGTACACCCGCACGTCGTGGCCGCGTTCGGCCAGTTCGGCGGCCACCCGTGCGATGTGCTGGTAAGTGCCGACGACGGTACCGTCGCCAGACGGCGGCGCAGCGGCGTGGGCGCAGACGAGGCCGACGCGCATGGGTCACCTCCATGCGGTTGAGCGGTGGGTCCTCCGGTCAGAGCGTCCCATTAACCCGGCTCCGAGGAGCCGAAACCTGGCAGATCGGCATGTGACCGGCGGCATGTGACCCGGTCGTACGGGGTACCGGAGCGCAATGCCCCTGACCCGTCCGCTCGCCGACGCCACCGTCGTGATCACCGGTGCCTCCAGCGGCATCGGTACGGCGACGGCGTACGCCCTGGCCCGCCACGGCAGCGCCGTGGTGCTTGCCGCCCGCACCGAACCGGCGCTGCACGAGGTCGCCCGGCGCTGCCGTGAGCTGGGCGGACAGGCTCTCGTCGTACCCACCGACGTGACCGACCCGGACGCGGTCGAGCGGTTGGCCGCCACCGCCGTCGCCGAGTTCGGCCAGATCGACGCCTGGATCAACAACGCGGCGGTCGGCGTGGTCGGGCTCTTCGACGAGATCCCCATCGCGCAGTTCCGTCGGGTGTTGGAGGTGGATCTGCTCGGCACCGCGTACGGCATCCGGGCCGCTCTGCCCCATCTCGTCGCGGCCGGCGGCGGCGTGGTGGTCAACAACGCCTCGGTGCTGGCCGAGGTGGCGATGCCGTACCAGTCCGCCTACAACGCCGCCAAGCACGGCATCCGTGGCCTCGCCGACACGATCCGCCAGGAGTTGCGGGTGACCGGCCGGGGTGCCATCTCGGTCTGCACGGTGCTGCCGGCCGGCATCGACACGCCGTTCTTCCGGCACGCCGCGAATTACACCGGCCGGGTGTGGGCGCCGCCCCCGCCGGTGTATCCGCCGGAACTGGTGGCGGCGGCGATCGTCCGGCTGCTGCGCCGGCCGCGCCGTGAGGCGTACGTCGGCGGCGGTGCCCGCCTGATCGGCCTCCAGTGGCGGCTCGCGCCGGCGTTGGCCGAACGCGCCCTGAGCTGGTACGCCCAGCACACCCAGTTCGCCGCCGGCACCGAGTGGGACACCCCCGGTAACCTTTTCCGCCCCGCCGCCGAGGCCCAGCCCGCGGGTGGCTGGCACGGCCGCCGCCGCCAGCTGGTCCGGATCACCACCGCCTTCGGTCTGGCCGCCGCCGGCACCGCTGTCGGTACGGTCGCGGCGATGACCCGCAAGCTCCAACGTTAGGCGAACCCGAGGCCACCCTAGAAGCGAACCCGATCGGCGTGGACGGCGGCGGTTACTGCGGGAGGGCAACGGGTAGTGGGCAGGCATGCGCGACGACGAGTACCCCACCCCCGTGTCCGATCCTGAGGCCGACGGACTGCCCGACACCGCCGACGACGACTCGACGGCCGGCGACGACGTGCTGACCGGGCGGGAGGCGGACGGCCCGTCCCCGGCGCAGTTGCCAGGTGACCGGAGCGCGACGGTGGCCGTCGACGAGTTCGGCACCACCGCCGAGGAGCAGCTCGACGGCGAGTCGCTGGACTACAAGCTCAGCCGGGAGCTGCTCGAGCCGGCGGTCGACGACCCGCTGGCGGGCCCGGTCGATCCGGACATCGCGGCCGAGGCGGACAGCCAGGAGCAGGCGGCGCAGGCCCAGCTCGACGCCGACGTGATCGACCCGGGCCCCACCTCCGACCCGAACTCCCCGGTCTCGCTCTACGACCACGGGCAGCTGGGCACCGTCGCGGACGCCACTGTGGGTCGGCTTGTCGAACCGGACGAGGGTGCCCACACCGACCAGGAGACCGATTCGATCGCGTACGACGCGGGTGCGGCCGGCGGCGGCGCCAGCGCCGAGGAGCTGGCCATTCACGAGACCCAGCCGCCACACTCGGTCTGACCGGCGGCCCGGTCCCGCTCAGTCGTCGAGGCCGCGTTCGATCGCGTACCGGGTCAACTCGACCCGGTTGTGTAGTTGGAGTTTGCCCAGCGTGTGCTGCACGTGGTTCTGCACCGTCCGGTGGGACAGCGCGAGGCGTTCGGCGATCTGCTTGTAGGACATCCCCTTTGCCACCAGCCGCAGCACCTCGGTCTCCCGTTCGGTGAGCCGGGGCGCCACCTCCTCGGCCGGCGCACGCTGCCCGGAGGCGGCCAACCGGCGGTACTCACCGAGGACCAGCCCGGCCAATCCGGGCGTGAAGACCGGCTCCCCGGCGGCGGTCCGGCGCACCGCCGCCAGGAACTCCGCCTGCGCGGCGGACTTCAACAAATAGCCGGTGGCGCCGGCCTTCACCGCGTCCAGCACCTCCTGCTGCTCGCCGCTGGCCGAGAGCATCAGCACCCGGACCTCGGGTTGGGCCGCGCGCAGCCCGCGGATCACCTCCACCCCGGAGATGTCCGGCAGTTGCAGGTCGAGCACCACCACGTCGGGACGGGCCGCGGCGACCACCCGGACCGCCTGGCGGCCCTCCCCGCAGCTCGCCACCACCTGGTAACCGGCTTCGGTCAGGTCGCGGGCCACCCCTTCGCGCCACATCGGGTGGTCGTCGACCACCATCACGCGTACGCCATTCATGGTCATCTCCTCGGCACGGTGAGTTCGACCTCGGTGCCGCTGCCCGGGGCGGAGTGGATCCGGGTGGTTCCACCGATCTCCGCCAGACGTCCCCGGATCGCCTGGGCCACGCCGAGCCGGCCCTGTGCCGCGGCCTCGGCCAGCCGGTCGGGGGCGAAGCCCGGCCCTTCGTCGCGGATCGAGACGGTGACCGCCGTACCCTCGTCCTCCAGCAGCACCCAGGCGCGCCCGCCGCCATGCCGGGCCGCGTTGTCCAGCGCCGCACCGGCTGCGGCGGCCAGTTCCCGGGCGACCGGCGGCGGCAGCGGCACCGGGGTGGCCGGGGCGGAGAGCGAGACGGTGGCCGAGGCGTAGCGGCCGAGCAACCCGCGCAGGTCCACCGGGGTGTCGGCGGCACCGGTCGGGGCCGGCCCGGCACCGGAGATCAGCTCGCGCAGCGCCACCTCCTGCTCGCCGGCCAGCCGGGCCAGCTCGCCCGCCTCACCGTCGAGGTGGGCGCCCCGCCGCTGGACCAGGGCGAGCACCTGGAGCACCGAGTCGTGGATGTCGCGGGCCAGCCGCTCCCGTTCCCGGGTGGCGGCCTCCAACTCCACGGCCCGCTGGAGGCGTTCCTCGGTGCTCACCGCCAGCCGGGCGACGTGCCCGACCACCACTCCGGCGAGCAGCATGAGAATCGCGCCGTTGAGCCCGTAGGAGGTGACCATGCCCCGGGTGCCCAGGTCGGTCGCGGCGAGCACCAGGGCGGCCGTCGCGCCGCGTCGCCGTCCGCCGGAGACCGCCCAGGCCAGCACCGGCCCACCCAGCCAGGCCACCGACAGGGTGGGCAGTCCGGCGGCGAGCGCGGCCCCGCCCATCACCGCGGGCGTGACGAGCAGGATCGCCACCACCACGGCCAGGTCGGCGAGCAGCAGCGGCCAGCCGCGTCGGGAGGGTTCGGCGTAGCCGACCGCGGTGACGGCGGTCCAGACCGCCATCACCAGCACCAGCGCGGCGGCGGCGAGCGGGTGGGCGTACTGGTCCGCGTCGCGGGCCACCACCAGGCAGACGTACGCCAGGGAGGCCACCCGGTACACCGCGATGGCCCGCCAGAGCGGGACCTCGAAACCACCGGGTACAGGCACGTGCGTCACGATGCCACAGCCGCCCACGAGGTCCCTCGGACGAGCGGTCGCGTGAATACTGACGTACGGTGGGAAATGCCGCGTAAGCTTCCGCGATCTCCTGTCGGGACGGGGCCATGACGAACGCAGAACCCCCCAGACCGCGTACGGTGGTGCCCATCGAACACGCCCTCCTGATCGCCGACGCCTTCGACCAGGCCCAGGTGACCGAGCTTCGTCACTCGGTCGCCTCCTGCGCGCGCTCCGCCGGGCTGCGTGACGACCGCCTCGACGACTTCGTGCTCGCGGTCAACGAGCTGATCACCAATGCCGTCCGGCATGGTGGCGGGCAGGGCTGGCTGCGGTTGTGGCAGGAGCCCGGGCTGGTGCTCTGCGAGGTTTCCGACCACGGCTCCGGCATCAGCGTCAAGCGTCTCGACGACCGGGCCCGGCCGGCACCCGACACCGCCGGTGGCTGGGGCCTGTGGCTGGCCCGTGAACTGACCGACGCGATGGAGGTCGAGACCGGTTCCGCCGGCACCACGGTACGCATCATCACCGCGACCGTTCCCACCGAGCAGCACATCGGCCGCCACCGGCACGACTGACCGGCTCACTCCCAGCGGTTGCCGGTGAGCCTCTCGTAGACCTCGATGTAGCGGGCCCGGGTGGCCGCCACCACCTCGGCGGGCACCTCGGGCGGGGGGCCCTGCCGGTCCCAGCCGCTGCTGGTGGCCCAGTCCCGTACGTGCTGCTTGTCGTAGGAGAACTGCGCGCGGCCCGGCTGGTACGACTGGGCCGGCCAGAACCGCGACGAGTCGGGAGTGAGCACCTCGTCGCCGAGGAGCAGCGTCCCGTCGGCCGCCCAGCCCAGCTCGATCTTGGTGTCGGCGACCAGGATGCCCCGGTCCGCGGCCAGCTCGGCGCCCCGGCAGTAGACCTCGATCGTCACCTGTCGCAGCCGCTCGGCGGTCTCCGCGCCGACCTTCTCCACCACCTCGGCGTAGGTCATCGGCTGGTCGTGTTCACCCACCGGCGCCTTCGTCGTCGGGGTGAAGATCGGCTCCGGCAGGATGGCCGCCTCGACCAGGCCACGCGGCAACTCGACGCCGGAGACCGCGCCGGTGCTCTCGTACTCCTTCAGGCCGCCACCGGTGAGGTAGCCCCGGGCGACGCACTCGACCGGCACCATCTCCAGCCGGCGGCAGCGGATCGCCCGGCCGGCGAACTCCGCAGGCACGTCGGTCGCCGAGATCACGTGGTTCGGCACCAGGTCGGCCAACTGCTCGAACCACCACAGCGACAGCGCGGTGAGCAGCTTGCCCTTGTCCGGAATCGGGGTCGGCAGCACCGTGTCGTAGACCGAGACCCGGTCCGAAGCGACCAGGATCAGATCGTCCCCGTCGGCGTAGAGATCCCTGACCTTGCCCGAGTGCAGAAGTTCCACGAGGCAAGTACACCACTCCCGCATCAGGCGAAAGAAAGGGCCCCTTATTAACGCCTGCGGTAGGTAAAGGGCCCCTTATTAACAACCCCCGCGGCAATCAACGCCGACGGTTGCGGGTCAGCCGGATGAGCAGGAGGACGACCACCGCCACCACCGCCAGGCAGCAGAGCAGGCTCAGGAAACCGAAGACTCCGAAGCCGCCGCCACGCCGCCGGGCGGCCTCGACGACGACTTCGCCGGTGCCGGTCGAGGCCCACGCGGCGACCGGCACGAACACCGACAACACGACCGCACCGAGGAGCGTGCCGAGCCGCCCCCACCACTTGCCGAAGGAAGACATGGCCCCATCCTCGCCGACCCGGGCAACTCCGGCCGCCGAACCACATTCGTGTCGACAAGGGCCGGGAACACCAGGCCCCGAGCACACCGGGCCCCGGGCACAGCGGGCCCCGGGCACAGCGGGCCCAGCGGGCCCCGGGCACAGCGGGCCCAGCGGGCCCCGGGCACAGCGGGCCCCGGGAAAAAGTCAGAGGCCCCGGACGAATCCGGGGCCTCTGACCTGCAGTAGCGGGGACAGGATTTGAACCTGCGACCTCTGGGTTATGAGCCCAGCGAGCTACCGAGCTGCTCCACCCCGCGTCGGTAGATCAACCATACCGCACCGTTCGGTGCGCCGATCACCCACCCCCACCCATCCGGTCTCCACTGCGACAGGAATGGCGGGCAGTCAAAAGCCCCGGACGAATCCGGGGCTTTTGCCGTGCAGTAGCGGGGACAGGATTTGAACCTGCGACCTCTGGGTTATGAGCCCAGCGAGCTACCGAGCTGCTCCACCCCGCGTCGGTAGATCCACCGTAGCGCACCACCCCGGTCCGCTGCAAAACGACAGGCGGAACGGCTCAGTCGCTGCCCGACAACGGAGCGGGCCCGCGGTCCGCGACCACAGGTCACGGGCCGCGGGCCCTGATCGATTCACCGGTACGCCGCCGCGTCCGCGACGAGGAGACCGTGCTCCGGTACGCCTCAGCCGCTCGGTGACGGGTCAGCGCTCGGTGCCGCACCTCCGGCCGCCTGCTGGGCCTGCTGGAACGCGGTGAGTGCCTCGTCCAGCGCCTTCAGCGCACGGCCGTACCGCTCGAAGTCACCGGACGCCTGCGCGGCCCGCACCTCCGTGATCGCGGCCTGCACCTGGTTGGCGGCGGCCGTCAGGTCGCCGGTGGGCGCGGGCGGGGTTGCCGACGGCGTCGCCGACGGCGATGCCGAGGGCTCCTCACCGTCCGCCGGCGGCTCCTCGGCAGCCGGTGGCGGGGCATTGGGGTTCTGTTTGCCCTGCTCGACGAGTTGCTCGATCCCGTCGGCCACGTTGTCGGCAAGTACGACGTACGAGCCACCGTCGCCGTACGACATCAGCACCTTCTGCAGCAGCGGGTACGCGTCCTGCTGGTTGCTCTTCACATAGACCGGCTCCACGTAGAGCATCCCGTTGCCGAACGGCAGGGAGAGCAGGTTGCCGTACTGCACCTGGGCCTGGTTCGACGAGAGCAGGTTCAACTGCTGCCGGATCGTCGCGTTGGTGTTCGTCATCCGCTGGTGCACCTGCACCGGCCCGGAGATCGCGGTCTGGTCCGGCAGCTCCAGCACCTGCAACGTCGGCTTGCCGTCCTGGTACGACCCGGAGATCAGCGCGGCCAGGTTCTGCCGGCCGTTCGGGGTGACCGCACTCGTCAGCTGGAAGCGTGGCGCGTCCTGACCGGGGAACTGGGTGTAGAGGTAGTACGGCGGCTGCTTGACCCCGCTGTCCGGTGCGTCCGGCACGTTCGGCACCTGCCAGAAGTCCTGGCCGGAGTAGAAGTCGCCGGGGTTGGTGACGTGGAACCGGGTCAGCAGGTTGCGCTGCACCTTGAACAGGTCCGCCGGGTAGCGGAAGTGCTCGACAAGTGCCTGCGGAATCTCCGCCCGCGGCTTGATCAGATCGCCGCCGAACGCCTTGTTCCACGCCTTGAGCACCGGGTCGTTCTCGTCGAACTCGTACAGGGTGACGGTGCCGTCGTACGCGTCCACCGTCGCCTTGACCGAGTTGCGGATGTAGTTGACGTTCTCCCGGGCCAGCTGGATGGTGCCCCGGCCGGTCAGCTCGTCGGTGGTCTCCGACTGGAGGTTGACCCGCTCGGCGTACGGGTAGGTGGCCGAGGTGGTGAAGCCGTCGACGATCCAGAGCACCCGACCGTCGACGATCGCCGGGTACGGGTCGCCGTCGAGGGTGAGGAAGGGCGCGACCTTCTCCACCCGGTCCCGGGGGTTACGGACGTAGAGCAGCTTGGAGTTCTCGTTGACCGCCTCGGAGAGCAGGAAGTTCGCCTCCTGCTCCTTGATCGCGTAGAGCAGTCGCCGGGTGAACGACCCGATCTCGACGCCACCCTCGCCGGTGTAGGTGTAGTAGGACTCCCGCGACTCGCCGCTCTCACCGGCGGGCCGGTCGAACTCGGCCGGGTTGCCCTCCGCGTTGGGCTTGCCGACGATGGCGTAGTCGCCGTCGTTCATTCGCTCGCCGTAGTAGATCCGGGGCTGGTTCGCGGGGATCAGGTCGTTGGGCGAGGCGCAGCTCTCCTGCGTCCGCTCGCCGAGCGAGCCGGAGACGAAGAAGGGCTGGCCACCGCAGACCACCCGGTTCGCGGGCGCGGCCACCACGCCGTACCCGTGGGTGTAGACGGTGTGCCGGTTGATCCAGTTGCTCTGCTGGGCGGTCAGCTCGCCGTAGTTGATCTCACGGACGCCCACCACGTAGTCCTGGGTCTTGCCGTCGATCGTGTACCTGTCGATGTCGAGCTTCGGGCCGAAGTCGTAGAAGCCACGGACCTGCTGCAGCTGGGTGTAGGTCTCGCTCACCAACTGCGGATCGAGCAGGCGGACGTTCGGGATCACCGAGGTGTCGGTGGCCAGGCTCTCCGGCGGGTTCAGGTTGCTCGCCGCGTACGCCGAGTTCTGCGCGATGTCCAGTCCGAACGACGCGCGGGTGGCCTCGATGCTGCGCTGGATGTACGGCGCTTCCTTGTCCCGGGCGCTCGGCTTGACCTCGAAGGTCTGCACCGCCCAGGGGTAGATGCCGCCGATCGCCACCGCCGAGACGCCGAGCAGCGCCAGCGAGATGCCCGGCCAGACCAGGTTCCGCATCCAGGCGTTGGAGAAGACGATGATCGCGATCGCCACCACCACGGAGATGTAGGCGAGGATCTCCTTCGCCGGCAGCAGCGCGTTGATGTCGGCGTACCCGGCGCCGTAGACGCCCACCCCGTCGTTGTACTCCAGCAGCATCGAGCGCCGGTCCAACACGTACGCGACCGCTTTGAGCAGCACGAAGACCGCGACGAGCGAACTCAGGTGGGCTCGGGCGGCATTGCTCATCCGGTCACCCACGCCCTGCAGGCGCACCCCGCCGAACAGGTAGTGCACGGCCAGCGAGCCGATCAGCGCCAGCACCACCGCGGTGAAGCCGAGGCCGAGCAGGAACCGCCAGAACGGCAGTTGGAAGACGTAGAAGCCGACGTCGACACCGAACTCCGGGTCGTCGACACCGAACTCACCACCGTGCAGGAAGAGCAGCCACTGGTTCCAGCGGCTCTGGGCCGACAGGCCGGCGAAGAGACCGACGATCGCCGCCGCCGCCCCGATCCACAGCCCGAGCCGGGGCCCGAGCAGCATCCGGTAGCGCTCCAGCGTGGCCTGCTCCGGCGAGTGCGGACGATGCCGGGGGCGCAGCCGCTGGGCGAGCCAGAGATTGCCGCCCACGATCACCGCCATGGCCGCCGCGGCGGCCAGGAAGAGCAGCAGCCGGGTGACGAGCACGCCGCGGAAGACCGCGGTGTAGTCGACCTCCGAGAACCAAAGCCAGTCGGTCCAGGCCTGAACACCCCAGCCGAGCAGGGTGAACAAGACGAACACCCCGATCAGAACACCGATCGTGACGCGTCCACGTCGGCTCATCCTCGGCAGGGGGCTGCTGCTACGCATGACCACTGTTGGCTCCGCACGCTCGATATGATCGGCTCCGACCAGGCACCCAGAGTACGGGGTGTTTCTGAATGCGTCCGCGCAAGGTGTCGGAGCAGGCGATCAGCAGCGAGTCGGTGCACCGCCGGAGCGCAGCGTCTCCAGTGCCGCCAGCGCCTCGTCGAGCGAGCCCACCTTCACCAACGGCAGGTCCGGCTGGCGGTTGCGGACGGCCTCGGCGCAGTTTGCCTCCGGCACCAGGAAGACCGTGGCGCCGGCCTGCTTCGCGCCGACGAGCTTCTGCGGGATGCCGCCGATCGGGCCGACCCGACCGGTGTCGTCGATGGTGCCGGTGCCCGCGATGACCCGGCCACCGGTCAGATCCTCCGGGGTCAGCTTGTCGATGATGCCGAGGGCGAACATCAGACCGGCGCTCGGGCCACCGATGTCCTTCAGGTCGAAGGAGAGAGTGAACGGGTGCGGCTGCTGCTGCTCGATCTCGATGCCGATGCGGGGCCGACCGTCCTGTTCGCGGCTGGTGACGGTGCCGGTGCCGGCGGTGCCGGCGCGGGTGTACCCGATCCGCAGCGCGGTGCCCGCCGGCTTCGACCTGATCACCTCGGTCAGCCGGGCCGCGAGTGGCACCGGCTCGCCGTCCACCGAGGTCACCACGTCTCCCGGCTGGAGCACCCCGGCCGACGGGCCGTCGGCGGCCACCGTCTTGACCACCACCTGCACCTCGTACCCCAACTCCCGCAGCGCGGCGGTCTCCGCGCTGGTCTGGGAGACCTGGAAGTCCTCGGCGTTGCGCTGTTCGACCTGCTCCTGGGTCTCCCCCGGCGGATAGACCAGCTCGCGGGGCACCACCGCCTGCTCGTCGGAGAGCCAACCCTGGATCGCGGAACGCAGCTTGACGCCGGGTTGCACACCCACCGTGGTCAGCCGCAGCTGACCGGCGGAGGTGGAGGTCTCCCGGCCGGTGACCTGGATCACCTCCTTGCCGTCCTCCTGGCCCAGGGTGTCGACGGTGGGTCCAGGGCCGAGCACCACGTACGGCACGGGCGCACCGAGCACCCCGATGCTGAGCAGAGCGGTGAGGAGAGCACCGAGCAGGACGGTCACGCCGCGACGTCTCATGCGGCAGAGCGTACCGATCCGGACGACCGCGCCTCGGCGGCACGACGACGACTTCCGCCCTCAGCGCAACGTCGGCGCACCCGACCTGGGGCGTGGCCCGCGTACCGTAGATGTCGTGCCTGATATTCCGTTCGGTTTCGCGCTACCGGGTGGGCAGCCGCCCGACCCCAACGACCCCGCGCAGATGCAGCAGTTCATGTCGCAGTTGCAGCACCTGCTCTCCGCGCCGGGGAGCGGGCCGGTCAACTGGGACCTCGCCCGCCAGGTCGCGGCCAGCCAGCTCGCCGCGGCGGGCGACCCGGCGGTCTCGCCGTACGAGCGCAACGCGGTGGAAGAGGCGCTGCGGATCGCCGATCTCTGGCTGGAACCGGCCTCCGCGCTGCCCTCGGGCATCCGGACCGCGGTGGCCTGGAACCGCAACGAGTGGATCTTCAAGACCCTCGACGTCTGGCGCAAGCTCTGCGATCCGGTGGCGAGCCGGATGGTCGGCGCGATGGGCGACCTGGTGCCGCCGGAGGCACGGGCGCAGCTCGGCCCGATGCAGTCGATGGTGGCCACCCTCGGCGGCGCGCTCTTCGGCGGCCAGCTCGGCCAGGCGCTCGGCTCGTTGGCCGCGGAGGTGCTCTCCGCCGGCGACATCGGCCTGCCGCTCGGCCCGGCCGGCACGGCTGCGCTGATCCCGGCCAACATCCGCAGCTACGGCGAGGGCCTGGAGCTCTCCGAGGACGAGGTACGCCTCTACGTGGCCCTGCGCGAGGCGGCACATCAGCGGCTGTTCGAGCACGTGCCGTGGCTGCGCGGGCACGTGCTCAACGCAGTGGAGACGTACGCGGCCGGCATCCGGGTCAACCGGGAGGCGATCGAGGAGGCGATGGGCCGGGTCGATCCGACCGACCCGGAGTCGATGCAGGCGATCGCCCTGGAGGGCATCTTCACCCCGGAGGACAGCCCGGCGCAGAAGGCGTCGCTGGCCCGGCTGGAGACCGCCCTCGCCCTGGTGGAGGGCTGGGTCTGCCATGTGGTCGACGAGGCCGCGAACGGCCGGCTGCCGAACGTGGTGGCGCTGGGTGAGGCGTTCCGCCGCCGCCGGGCCGCCGGTGGTCCGGCCGAGCAGACCTTCGCCGCGCTGGTCGGCCTGGAGCTGCGACCCCGCCGGCTACGGGAAGCCGCCGCGCTCTGGGCAGCGCTCACCGAGCATCGGGGCATCTCCGGCCGGGACGCGCTCTGGGGCCACCCGGACCTGCTCCCCTCCGACGACGATTTCGCCGACCCGGTGGCTTTCGCGATGGCCGACGTCGACCTGATGACCGAGTTGGACAACTTCGACTTCTCCGCACCGGGCGGGCCGGAGGAGAAGGCACCGGGCGAGCCGGAGCGCCCCGACGACAGCGACGGCGGCGAGACGCGTTCCTGACCTGGTCAGCTCGTCTGGCCGGTCCCGGCGAGCAGGGCACGGGTGTTCTCCCACCCGTCGAGTGCCGGGTCGAGCCGCGCCAGGTCCGCCGGGCCGCGCAGCCGATGCCAGGACGGCGTCACCGCCAGGTCACCCGGGCGGGGCGCCGTCGCGCGCACGGCCGCGGGCACCGTGGCGTCCAGGTCCAGTGGCGGCAACCAGGCCGGTACGGGAAGTCGAGCCGCCACGCCCAACAGCCCTGGGACAGCACCGTCGACCGGGGCGAGCGCCACCGGACGGCTGGTCAACGGGCGCAGCAGCTTTCCCACGGTGAGGCCGGGCAGGTCGGGTGCGTCGGCGGCGATCACGGCGACCTGCTCGTACCGGCCCTCGGCCGCCGGCCCCAGGCCCTCCGCCCCCGGTCCAGAGCCCTCGGCCGCCGGTCCCGGGCCCGCGACCACGGCGGCGAACACGGCGTTCGGGGTCGGCTCGGGCACCTCGTAGACGGTGGTGCCGGGCCAGCGCACCGCCTCGGCCAGCCAGCGGTCGGCCGCGGTCACCGCCACTGCGGTGTCCACCTCGTTGAGGGTGGCGAGCAGGTCCACCACGTCCTCGGCGAGCGCCGTACGCCATTGGGTCGGGTCGATGCCGGGCGGCGCCCAGCGGACCGGTGCGAGCAGCGCCACCACCACACGTCTGGCCATTTCCCGACCATACGCCCGCTGCCCCCGGGCGGCCCGAGCCGAGTCGGGCGTCTGGTCGGGTCGCGGGGCGACGTTCAGGGTGCGCCGGAGACGGCCGCCACGCCCTCCAGGTAACCGCGGGCCCGTTCGGTTCGCGGGTACCTGCCGACCAGGGCCCAGAACTGGGCGTTGTGACTGGGCACGATCAGGTGGGCCAGTTCGTGCATCAGCACGTAGTCGAGCACCCAGTCCGGCATGTCCTGGAGCCGTTGGGAGAGCCGGATCGAACGGTCCGCCGGGGTGCAGGAGCCCCACCGGCCGTTCTGGTTGGTCACCCAGCGGACGCTCGCTGGCACGGCCTGGTCGCCGTAGTCGGTCAGGTAGAGCTTGATCAGCCGGGCGGCCCGGTCCAGCAGCCCCGCGTCGGAGCGGGTCAGGCGCCCCTCCCGGGCGGCGAGCCGGGCGAGCATCCGATCGACCCACTCGCTCTCCTCAGCCCGGGAGAACTGGTCCGGGATGAGGACGACGACCCGCTCGCCGTCGCGGTAGGCGGACACCGTGCGTCGCCGGCGCTGGCTGCGCCGTACCTCGACGACCGGCTTCCGCGGCCCAGCCATCAGTGGACCGCGTAGCCTCGGTTTGCTGTCACGATGGCAAGCTAATGCAGTGTGACCAGGACTCCGCAAGGGTCAGCCGCCGACACGCGCCCGGAAAATGGTGATTGGTCGCCAGGAGTCCCGAAAAAATTCTTGCCGAGGCCCTGGATGGCGTCACGATCACCGTTCGTGTTGGCGCTCCGGCTGTCACATCGGTGCCGGCAACCCCGGCTCTGACCCGCGCTCAGGGTCCCTACCAGCGGATTTGCCGACCTCCGGTCGGCGTGTCCCCGCCAAACTGCCTGCTCTGGGCCGACCTGGCGTGCACACTCTCGACGTCGCCTTGCTCACAGTGGCAATGCGCAGCTGACATGGATCCGCCCGCACCTGGGTAGGGTCCGCCAACCAGTGGTCACGTGGGTGGCCACGGCCAGCCCAGCGCGGACGCGGTAGCGACCGTCGCCGGGAAACCGCCGGAGCGTACCGACCGGTGGACGAGACGAGGAGGCACACCGTGGCCGACCAGGCCCAGACCTACAACGGTTACTGCGTCAAGTGCAAGGAGAAGCGGGACTTCGAAGGCCGCGTCGAGGTGTCGAAGACCGGCATGAACATGGCAAAGGGAAAGTGTCCGGTTTGCGGCACAACAGTGAACCGCATCCTGGGCAAGGCGAAGGTCTGACCTTCACATCACGCGCGGCGGGGGTGGCCATCGGCCGCCCCCGCCGCGCGCTGTGCGCACGGTGTCGGACAGCCGACTCAGTTACCGGCGGGTTGTGGATATCTCGCCGAATCCTGTGGACAGCCCTGGATCTGGGGCTCCCCACCTGTGGACAACGATCGACGGACAGCATGGCATCGGTCACCGTTCGTACCCATGCCCTCCTCCGCGTCCCGCCCACCGTCCCCGCGTCCCACGCTGCTACCCGGGCTGCACCGGCTCTGGCGTGACCGGCACACCCTGCAACTCGGCCTCGGCCGGGAGCGGGCAGTGCTGGTCGAGGTCGCCGACCCACGCGCCGCCCGCCTGCTCGACCTGCTCGACGGCAGCCGCAGCGAACGGCAGGTGCTGAGCGGGGCGATCCAGGCGGGAGTCACCCCGGAACACGCCCGCGCCCTGCTCGCCGCCCTGCGTACCGCCGGACTGGTGGTGCCGGCGTACACCCTGCTGCCGCGCGACCTCACTGGCCCCCGGCGGGCTCGGCTCGCCGCTGAGGCCGGCGCGCTGGCCCTCGCCGCCGCCCGGCTGCCGGGCACTCCGGCCCAGGTGCTCAGGCGTCGTCTGGCCGCCCGGGTGGTCGTGGCCGGCACCGGTCCGTTCGGTGCCGCCATCGCGGTCGCGCTGGCCCAGGCCGGCGTCGGCCACGTCCGCCCTGAGCTACCCGGACCGGTACGCCCGGTCGACCTGCTGGGCAGCGGCATCTCCGCCGCCGACCTCGGACGGCCGCTGCGTGAGGTGGTCCGGACGGTGGTCGCCCGGACGGCACCCGGCACCGGGACCGGGCCGCTGCGCCGGCACCGGCCGGATCTGGTGATCCTGCTCGGCATCGACCGCCCCGCAGCACTACTGGCCGCCGGCCACGCTCAGCGGCGGCAGCCTCACCTGCTGGTCGACCTCCGGGAGGGGGTTCCGGTGGTCGGCCCACTGGTCCGTCCACCGACCGGCCCCTGTCTGCACTGTCTCGACCTGCACCGGGCCGAGCGGGACCCCGGCTGGCCGGCCCTTGCCGCACAACTCGCCGCCGCCCCGGCCACGCCGGCCTGCGCCGCGAGCACCTTCCTGGCGGCAACCGGGTACGCGGTGAGTGAGGCGCTCAGCCACTTGGACGGCGGCACTCCGGAGACCTGCGGCGGGGCGATCGAGGTCGTCACGGCGGGCACACTCCGACGCCGGCACTGGCCGCCGCATCCCCGCTGCGGCTGCCGCGGTACGGCCGTGTCGTACGCCCAGCCCCGCCGCACGGCAGCAGCGGGCCCGCCGAGTCGGTAACAATGGCCAGGTGACCGACATCCCGCGCCGGGCCGTGTCCCGCACCGCCAAGCTCGCCGCTCTGCCGCTCGGCTTCGCCGGCCGAACCGTCCTCGGCATGGGAAAGCGCGTCACCGGGCTCGCTTCCGACGTGATCTCCGCCGAGATCCAGCAGCGCACCGCCGAGCAGTTGTTCAGCGTCCTGGGCCAGCTCAAGGGTGGGGCGATGAAGTTCGGCCAGGCGCTGTCGGTCTTCGAGGCAGCCTTGCCGGAGGAGATCGCCGCGCCCTACCGGCAGGCCCTGACCAAGCTCCAGGAGGCGGCACCGCCGCTCCCCGCCGCCAGCGTGCACAAGGTGCTGGCCAGCCAACTGGGGCCCGGCTGGCGGGACAGGTTCCTGACCTTCAACGACACCCCCGCCGCGGCGGCCAGCATCGGCCAGGTGCACCGTGCGGTGTGGCGGATGCCGGACGGCACCGGCCGGGACGCCGCCGTCAAGATCCAGTATCCGGGCGCCGGTGACGCGCTCCTCGCCGACCTCAAGCAGCTCTCCCGGCTGGGCGGCATGTTCCGGGCCATCCAGCCGGGCCTGGACGTCAAGCCGCTGCTGGCCGAGTTGCGGGAACGGATCACCGAGGAGCTGGACTACGAGCTGGAGGCCGAGTCGCAGCGGGCATTCGCCGCCGCGTACGCCGACGACCCCGAGATCTTCGTACCTGCGGTCTTCTCCGCCTCGCCCCGGGTCCTGGTGACCGAGTGGGTCGAGGGCACTCCGCTTGCCGACATCATCGCCGACGGCAGCGAGCAGCAACGCGACGAGGCGGGCCGGTTGATGGCCACGCTGCACCTCTCCGCGCCGGCCCGGGCCGGGCTGCTGCACGCCGACCCCCATCCGGGCAACTTCCGGCTGCTTCCCGACGGCCGCCTCGGCGTGATCGACTTCGGCGCGGTGGCCCGGATGCCGGAAGGTACGCCGGAGCCGATCGGCCGGATCGCCGGGCTGGCGCTGCGCGGTGACGCCGACGAGGTGATGGCCGGCCTGCGGGCCGAGGGCTTCGTCAGCACCGACGAGCCGGTCGATGCGCAGGCGCTGCTGGACTTCCTGCGCCCGATGCTGGAACCGGTCGCCGCCGACGAGTTCCGGTTCACCCGGGCCTGGCTGCGGGCCGAGGCCGCCCGGCTGGCGAGCCCACGCTCACCGGCGTACCAGTTCAGCAGGCAGCTCAACCTTCCGCCGTCGTACCTGCTCATCCACCGAGTGACGCTCGGCTCGATCGGCGTGCTGTGCCAACTGGAGGCCAAGGCGCCGTACCGCGGCATCCTGGAGCGCTGGCTGCCCGGCTTCGCCCCGGTCGGCTGATCATCGTCTCGCGCACGCTTCCTGCCGTAGCCGTAGCCTTCGTCGCCGCTGCCACCGCATACCGCTGCCGCCGCTAACCACCGTCGCCGCCGCTGCCGTCGCCGCCGCCGTCGCCGTCGCTGCCGTCGCCGTCGCCGTCGCTGCCGTCGCCGCCGTCGCTGCCGTCGCTGTGGGGAGTTGTTAATAGGGGGCCCCTGCTATGCACGAGGCGTTAACAGGGGGCCCCTCCTTGCACGTCAGTGGGCGGGGACTGCGTCCCCGCCCACTGACGTGCTCGTGCTCTTACAGAACGCCCAGCTCGCGGGCTGACCGGGCGCGGCCGGCCATGGCGACGGTGCGGGCGGATCGGGTTGCCTCAGTGCTCGTGGTGGTGCGACCGGCCTGAGGCCGGAGCATTCGAGCCCGGGACAACGCTTCGTGGAGTAGTTGCATCTCGAGGACACCGTTCGGAAGGTGCAGCATGGCGATCAAGCTCTCTCTCGTCGTCGCCGGCGTGGCACCGGCGGGGTTGGTCTGGATCGGGAACATGTCAGGCAGCCAGCCGGACGGCGCTGCGCGACGCGGCGAGGCCACTGGCCGCCAACCGCGCCTCGGCCTCGACCTGGAGCTCGGCGTCACGGGCGAGGTCCTCCTTACGCGGGCGACCCCGGGGCCGCTTACGCGGAACGACCGCGCCACGCTCGAAGATCTCGCCACCCCAGACGCCCCAGGGCTCGGCCCGCTCGACCGCACCGGCCAGGCACTCGACGCGCAGCGGGCAGTCCCCACAGAGCGACTTGGCCAGTTCCAGCTCGGTGGGCGAGTCGGAGAACCACAGGTCGGGGTCGAACTTCCGGCAGGGCAGGTTCGCCTCCGTCTCGACGCTCAGGTCAAGCGGGGCCAACGCCAGACTCATCGCCCGGTCACCTCTCTCTCGTTTTCGATCTCGTGGATCGCTTTCCGACGAACTTCGGCGGTGCAAAAAACTGAGGCCGCGGATCCCGGTATGCGGGTTCCGCGGCCTCGAGGTGAGCCGGTGGTCTGGGGTCAGACCGGTCTACCTCGAGGTGGAACACCGCGGACGTCCATCCGCTTGTTGGCGCCATCGACGCCCTTGCCCGTGAAGCCACTGGTCCCCTGGGTCCCGGTCGACGTCGGTGCGAGGATCAGCTCGGCCTGAACCTCGACCCGGTGCGCCTGCGGAGCCCACGGTCGCGCGGCGGCGACGCTGACCCGACCGACCGACAGCGGAGCCGCAGCGGCGATCAGGGCAGCCGACAGCGGAGCGACGGCAACGGGCAGCGCCATCGGACGCTGGTTGACATAGCTCTCCATCGGTGCCACCTCCTTGACGTTTCACTCGCGATCGAATCGGACACTAACCCCGTGAGCAGCCCGAACAGGCCCCCCGCTTGAGGTGTGTCCTGAGGCTATGCCCGGCGGTAGCGCGAGGGCAAACGAATTAACGGTGAGATTCAGAAACTTTTCTCTGGGCAGATTTCGTCCACCGCCGCGCCGCCCACCAGGGCCAGTACCGCCGTGCCGTACAGGCCCAGCTTTCGCGGCCCGATACCGGCGATCGCGACGAGTTCCTCGGTCCGGTTCGGCCGCCGTTCGGCAAGCGCCACAAGCGTCGCGTCGGTGAAGACGACGTACGCGGGCACCTTCTGCGCCGAGGCCACCCGCGACCGCCACTCGCGCAGCCGTTCGTGCAGCTCGTCGTCGATGTCGGACGGGCAGGTGGCGCAGCGGCCGAGCTTGCGGTCGGCCCCGGCGAGCAGGGTGGTGCCGCAGATCCGGCAGGAGACGATCCGGTTGGCACGTCGCTGCGGGCGAGGTCCGGGACCAGCGCCGGTGGCCCGCTCGGTCCCGGCGGCGGGGGCGAGTTGGGGCAGGAACCGGCAGGGCCGCCGGGCTCGCCCACCCGGCGAGCGCGCCGAGGCGTACGACAGCCAGAGCCACTGCCGGGCCCGGGTGATGCCGACGTAGAGCAGCCGCCGCTCCTCCTCGACCTGCTCGGCGGTGCGCGCGTACGTGGTGGGCAGGGTGCCGTCGGCGAGACCGATCAGGAACACCGCGTCCCATTCCAGGCCCTTGGCGGAGTGCAGGGAGGCCAGGGTCACGCCCTCCACGGTCGGCGCGTGCTGCTGCGCCGCCCGCCGGGCCAGTTCATCGGTGAAGTCGGCGAGGGTGACCTGGCGCTCGACCGTGGCGGCGGCACCTAGCGGCAGGAGTTGCGGCGTGGCGGCGTACTCCTCGGCGAGTTGGACCAGCGCGGCGAGCGCCTCCCAGCGTTCCCGGGCGGCGCCGCCGGGCGGTGGCGCGTCAGGTGCCCACCCGACGGCGGCGAGCGCCTCGACCACCGCCGTCGGCAGCGGCGTCTCACCGGGGAGAGCCCTGGTGGCCGCGCGCAGCGCCACCATCGCCTGGCGTACCTCGGTGCGTTCGAAGAACCGCTCGGCACCCTGCACCACGTACGGCACGCCGGCCTCACCGAGCGCCTTCTCGTACGCCTCGGACTGGGCGTTGACGCGGAACAGCACCGCGATCTCGCGGGCCGGCGTGCCGGCGTCGATGAGCGCACGGCAGCGGGCGGCGACCGCGTTGGCCTCGGCGGGTTCGTCGGTGAAGATCCGCCGTTCCGGTTCGGGGCCGGCCGGACGTTGGCCCACCAGTTCCAGCCGCAGCCGCGCCTCGGTCCCCCGGGCCTGCGAGATGACGGCGTTGGCGAGTCCGACCACCTGGGGCGTGGACCGGTAGTCACGGACCAGCCGGACCACTGTGGCACCCCGGTGCCGGCGCGGGAAGTCCACCAGGTACGACGAGGTCGCCCCGGTGAACGAGTAGATCGTCTGGCTGGCGTCGCCGACCACCGTCACGTCGTCCCGACCGCCCAGCCAGGCGTCGAGCAGCCGTTGCTGCAACGGGTTGACGTCCTGGTACTCGTCGACGACGAAGTGCCGGTACTGGTTGCGGACCTGCTCGGCGACGTCCGGATGCTCCTCGATGCCCCAGACCGCGGCCCGCAGTACGTCCTCGAAGTCGATCACTCCGCCGGAGCGCTTGAGCTTCTCGTACGCGGCGAAGACCTCGGCCACCTGTGCCGGCTCGTACGGTGTCTCGCGCAGCGACTTGGCCGCGGCGACGACGTACTCCCCCGGCTCGACCAGTGCGGATTTGGCCCACTCGATCTCACCGGCGAGGTCCCGGGCGGCGGTCCGGTCGGCCCGGAGGCCGGCTCGGGCCGCCGCCAGGGTGACCAGCCGGACCTTGCTGTCCAGCAGCTCGGGCATGGCCCGGCCGTCGAGCAGCCGGGGGGCGAAGTACCGCACCTGGCGCAGCGCCGCGGCGTGGAAGGTACGCGCCTGCACGCCGGCCACGCCGAGCGAGGTGAGTCGGTGGCGCAGTTCCGCGGCGGCCCGGGCGGTGAAGGTGACCGCGAGCACGTGCCGGGCGGAGATCTCGCCGGTCAACGCCCGGTGGGCGATGCGGGACGTGACCGCCCGGGTCTTGCCGGTGCCGGCACCGGCAAGCACGCAGACCGGCCCGGCGGGGGCGGTCACCGCCGAGCGTTGCTCCGGGTCGAGCCCGGCGAGCACGCGTTCCGACGCGGAGTTGACCACCACAGCGGGGAATTCTCTCAGCTACCGCCAACGTTGCAGCGGATAGCCTGGACTTGATCGGCAAGTAGCCGGGCATGATCTTGGAGGATCCCCCATGCTGACGATGTACTCCACTCCCTGGTGCGGCTACTGCCACCGGCTCAAGTCGCAGCTGGACCGGGAGGGAATCGCCTACCAGGTGATCGACATCGAGCAGGATCCGGCCTCGGCGGAGTTCGTGATGAGCGTCAACGGCGGCAACCAGACCGTCCCCACGCTGCGCTTCGCCGACGGCAGCGCCCTCACCAACCCCTCGATCACCCAGGTCAAGCAGCACCTGGCCAGCATCACCGCCTGACGCCCACCCGCCCGAAC
>NZ_POTX01000004.1 GCF_003236305.1 Micromonospora endophytica
CCCCGCCACCGACCACCTCGCCGACGACCCCGCCCCCGCCGTCGAGCGGCACACTGTACGTGGCGCCGACCGGCACCGACAGCGCGGCCGGCACGCTGGCGAACCCGACGACGCTCACCTCCGCGATCACCAGGATCCCGGCTGGCGGCACGATCTTCCTGCGCGGCGGCACCTACCGCTACTCGCAGACCATCACCATCGCCCAGAGCAACAACGGCACGTCGAGCGCCCGCAAGAACATCTTCGCGTACGCGGGTGAGACCCCGATCCTGAACTTCTCGGCCCAGAGTGAGGACCCGGCGAACCGGGGGCTCGAAATGGGCGGGTCGTGGTGGCACGTGCGCGGCATCGTCGTCGAGCGGGCCGGCGACAACGGCATCCTGCTCGCCGGCAACAACAACATCGTGGAGCGGGTGGTGACCCGCCACAACCGGGACTCGGGGCTGCAGCTCTCGCGGCTGATCGCCAACGCGCCCCGGGACCAGTGGCCGGCAAACAACCTGGTGCTCAGCACGGTGTCGCACGACAACGTCGACTCCGACGGTGAGGACGCCGACGGTTTCGCCCCGAAGCTCACCGTCGGCTCCGGCAACGTCTTCCGCTACACCGTGGCCCACAACAACATCGACGACGGGTACGACCTCTACACCAAGAGCGACACCGGGGCCATCGGCGCGGTGACCATCGAGTCGTCCCTGGCGTACAACAACGGCACCCTGAGCAACGGCGGTCAGGCCGGCAACGGCGACCGCAACGGCTTCAAGCTCGGTGGCGAGGACATCGCGGTGAACCACACCATCCGGGGCAACATCGCCTACAACAACGGCAAGCACGGGTTCACGTACAACCGCAACCTGGGCACGATGACGGTGTCGAACAACGCCAACATCGGTAACGCCGAGCGTAACTTCAACTTCGACGGTGGTTCCTCGGTGTTCCGGAACAACACCTCGTGCAACGGTGGCTCGAACGACCGGATCATCGGCAACTCCGACAGCTCGAACCAGTTCTGGTCCGGCACCAACGGATCCCGGTGCTCCTCGTACACCGGGGCTCTGGGCTGGTCCTTCGCCTCCGACGGTCGGCTCGTCGTGACCTTCGGCGGCCGAGTGGTCACCCCGTAACTAGCGGCCGATGCCGGCGTCACCGTAGTGGTTACGCCGGCATCGGCTGCTCTGCACCGATGCCGGCCAGCAACTCCAACTTGTGGTAGCTCTCGCTTCCGGGCACGGCGGTGTAGACGAGCAGCCGGTGTGACTGCCCCGGGTCGAGGAGTGTCTGGCAGTCGAGCGCCAGGACACCTAGTTCCGGATGCATGAAGCGTTTGCCATCGTCGAAGCGCACCCCGACTTCGTGTTCGTGCCACAGATCGGCGAACTCGCGACTCTCGGTAAGCAGACGCTGCGCGAGGCGGGCGGCCTTCGACCCGGGTCCGCGAAGGGTGGCCAGGTTACGCGCCCCGGAGGCGAAGACGCGGGACATGTGCTCATGGTCCTCTGGGTGGTATCTGGCTCGAGCGGCCGGATCGGTGAACCAGCGGTAAGGCAAGCTGCGGGCAGGGCCGGAATATCGGCTGGTGTCGCCGGTGAGCGCGACGCCCATCGGGGTCTGCCGCAGCGTCTCGCCGAGTTCCGTGACGATCTCGGCGGGGCTGTCGGTGAGTCGATCGAAGATGCGCAGCAGCCCGGGACCGATGTGCTCGCTGTCCGAGCCTCGGGGCGGCGGGTGGTGGCCCGCGAGGCGGAACAGGTGGTCGCGTTCGTCGAGGGACAGGTGCAGGCCCTGGGCGATGGCGGCGATCAGACGTTCGGAAGGATGCGGCCCACGTTCCTGCTCGAGGCGGCTGTAGTAGTCGGTGGAGATGTGGCAGAGGGTAGCGACCTCTTCGCGGCGAAGCCCAGCGGTCCTGCGGCGTTGTCCCCGAGGCATGCCGACGTCCTCGGGCTGTAGCGACTCCCGCCGGTGACGCAGGAACTCGGCCAGTCCGGCCCGATCGATCATGTCCGTTTCCTCCAGTGCTGTACTTCTGTCCCCGTTCTACCGTGGATGCCCGTCGGCATCCACGGATTGTCGATCCCCCTCTGCGGCGGTGCGGGCGAGCCATGATCGCGTACGGGAGGCACGGACTGACAGACCCTGGTTGCTCCTCTCGTTGTGCACGAATCTCGGTGCCGTAACCAATGACGGTATCGAGCAGGAGCAGACAGATGGCACGTAAGCCGATCGACATCAGGGTTCCCGACCTGTCCGGGAAGTTGGCTGTGGTCACCGGGGCGAGTGACGGGATGGGCCTGGGAACGGCCACGCGGTTGGCCGCGGCCGGTGCCGAGGTGATCCTTCCGGTGCGTAACCCGGCCAAGGGCAAGACAGCGATCTCGACGATCCGGCAGGCTGCTCCCGCGGCGAAGGTGTCGCTGCGCAGCCTGGACCTCTCCTCGTTGGAGTCGGTCGCGGCGCTGGGTGACACCCTGCGAGAAGAGGGTCGCCCGATCCATGTTCTGATCAACAACGCGGGTGTGATGCGACCGCCGACCCGGCAGAGCACCGTTGACGGGTTCGAGTTGCAGTTCGGCACCAACCACCTGGGGCACTTCGCGTTGGTGGCCCGGCTGCTGCCGCTGCTGTCCGCGGGTCGTGCCCGAGTGACGTCGCAGCTCAGCATCGCCGCGCGTCGGGGCAGGATCAACTGGGACGACCTGAACTGGGATCGTTCGTACCACGTCATGCGTGCCTACAGTCAGTCGAAGATCGCGTTCGGGTTGTTCGGCCTGGAGTTGGAGCGCCGTAGCCGGACGCACGGGTGGGGGATCACCAGCAATCTCTCCCACCCGGGTATCGCTCCCACCAGCCTGTTGGCGGCTCGGCCGGAGCTCGGTCGTGGCCAGGCCATCCCGCAGTACCGCCTGATCCAGGCCCTGTCCGCTCGGGGCATCTTGCTGGGCACGGTCGAGACCGCGAAGCTGCCCGCGTTGATGGCGGCCACCGACCCTGGCGCCAAGCCCGGTGTCCTTTACGGGCCCAGTGGCCCGGGGAACCTGGGAGGCCCGCCGGCTGAGCAGCAGTTGTATCCGCCGCTGCGGAGCGTCGAGGAGGCCGCGCGGATCTGGCGGGTCTCCGAGCAACTCACCAAGACCGCGTTCGTCACGGCCTGAGCCGACAGCCGCGCAACCAGCCGAGGAGCCTCATGAGTACGGACGCCCTGCGCACGTCTAAGACCCGGAGCCCGTGGTGGGTGGTGGTCGGTGCTGGCATCGCCGCCGCCGTCGGTCCCCAGGTGTACCTGGCCACCATCGGACTCTTCGTGCTGCCGATAGCCGAGGACACCGGCTTCAGCCGCACCACCGTCACCGGTGCCTACTCGGTCGCTGCCGTCGGGATGGCTCTCGGCATGCTCATCGTGGCGCAGGTGGTGGACCGTTTCGCCGCGCGATACATCCTCGTGCCGAGTTTCGTGCTGTTCGCGTCCTCAATGGCGCTGATCGCGCTGGTACCACCGATCGCACCGATCTACTTCATTCCCTGCTTCTTCGTGGGATTCTTCGGCGGCGGAACCATAGTCCCGGCCACCAGAGCCGTCGTGAGCTGGTTCGACAACAACCGCGCCCTCGCCATCGGGATCGTGACCGGCATCATCGGCCTGGGCACGGCCCTGGCCCCGGTGCTGGCGGGTGCGCTCATCGACAGCGTCGGGTGGCGGTTGGCCTATGTCGGCATGGCACTGATCTCCGCCGTCGTGGCGGTCACGATGATCACCGTGTTCGTCCGCGCCCGCGCGGAACGGCACATCAACGGACGCCTGGTCAAGGAAACGCAGGTAGCGGGCCGTGACGTCAGCCTCGAACTCCCGGGCCTGACCATCCAGGAAGCGGTCCGCACCCGGCAGTTCTGGCGCATCACCCTCGGGCTCGGCCTGGTCGGAATCGTGGTCATCGGCCTTCAGGTGCACCTTGTGCCGATGATGACCGATCGCGGGCTGAGCGACGCCCAGGCAGCTTCGCTGCTTGTCATCTTCGGTCTCTCCTCACTGGTCGGGCGGGTGGTCGGTGGTTTCATCATCGACCGGGTGCATGGCGCCATCGTCGGGCCGATCGTGATGCTCGCCCCCATCGCCGGCCTGTTCTTCCTGCATCCGCCCTTCACCAGCGCAGCCGTCGCGGTCGCCTTCATCGGTGTCGCCTTCGGCATCGAGGGCGACCTGCTCGCCGTGCTCATCACCCGCTACCTCGGCACCCGAAACTTCGGCCGGATCCTCGGCCCGGTCCAAGCCGCATTCCTGCTCGGCAGCGCCTTCGGGCCGCTGCTGCTCGGCCTGGGATACGACACGTGGGGCTCCTACGACCCTGTCATTCCGGTCCTGATGGGCGTCCTGGTCGTCGGCGCGCTCCTCATCGCGACCCTGGGTCCCTACGCCTATCCCGCCATCGACGGATTCGATCAGCTCGCCGCACGTGACGAACTCGCCGCGTCGACAGTCCTGAGCGACATCGCCGGGAGCAGCGACAGCAGCAGCTCATCGGGGCGGAACCATAGCCACGTCCACGGCTGAGCAACCACGCGGACGCCGCCTCCCTCCGCGACGTGCTCGCGCAGGGGGGCGTGGACCGGAACGCGCCTGTCGCGTGCATGGTGCCGGCCGGGTAGGCGTTCTCAGCAGAGCTTCTGGGTGCCGATGACGGACAGCATCTGGAGCTTGTCGTAACTCTCGCTGCCGGGAGTGGCGGTGAAGACCATCAGTACGTGGGCGTGGCCCGGATCGACCAGCCGTTGGCAGTTCAGCTCCAGCGTGCCGACCTCGGGGTGGACGAAGCGCTTGACCTCGTGCGGTCGGATCCCGATCTCGTGGTCGTCCCACACCCGTCGGAACTCCTCACTACGGGCCAGCAGCAACTCGGTCAGCTGCGCCGCCCGGGAGTCGGGGCCTCGGAGGGTGACCAGTTCGCGCAGCATGGAGCCGTACATCCGGGTCAGGTAGGCATGCTCCTCGGGCGCGTAGATCTGCCGGCTGGTGGGGTCGGTGAACCACCGGTAGGGCATGCTGCGGGCCGGGCCGGAGTAGCGCGTGAGGTCTCCGGTGAGCGCGACGCCCAGCGGAGACTGTCGCAGGGTCTCGCTCAGTTCGGTCATGATCTGGGCGGGGGTGTCGTCCAGGCGGTCGAGCACCCGCAGCAGGCCGGGACTGATGTGGTCGGTGGCGGGGCCTCTGGGCGGCGGATTCTGACCGGCCAGGCGGAACAGGTGGTCCCGCTCGTCGATCGACAGGTGCAGGCCCTGGGCGATCGAGGCGAGCATCCGGTGCGACGGCTGAGGGCCGCGTTCCCGCTCCAGCCGGGAGTAGTAGTCGGCCGACATGTGGCACAGCGAGGCGACCTCCTCGCGCCGTAGCCCGCTGGTCCGGCGACGCTGCCCGCGCGGCAGACCGACGTCCTCTGGTTGCAGTGCCTCCCGCCGACTGCGGAGGAACTCCGCCAGCCCGCTGCGATCGATCACGACGCTCTCCCTCTCGCGCACTGGCTCGTTTCTACCGCCCCTGGAAAACGGTAACCAGGCATCGTCGGTCCCCCCATCTCGATCGACCTCACGGAACCTGTGATCGACAGACCGTGGTTGCCGCCGCGCTTCGGATGAACCATCGATTGCGAGGTCTGCGGAACATCGGCAGAGGGGGGGCACAGAAAATGGCATGTGCCAGCGAGATCGGCAGATCGAGGTGAGTCCTCCCGGCGTGGCGAGGGAGCGGGTCGCCGGGCTGGTCCTGGCCGCCGGGGCGGGCCGCCGCTACGGCGGCCCCAAGGCACCCGAGTTTCTCGGGCAGGCACTCCGGGTGCTTCGCGACGGGGGCTGCGACCCGATCATCGCCGTGCTCGGTGCCGGAGCCCGCCACACGCGGGCCGTGGTCGACCTGGCCGGTGTGCAGGTGGTCGAGAATCCGGACTGGCCCGAGGGCATGGCCTCGTCGCTGCGGCTCGGCATCGCCACGGCCACCCGCGTACCGCAGGTCTCGGCCGTGTGCGTGCACCTGGTCGACATGCCGGGGGTTTCCGCGACGGCGGTGGCACGGCTGCTGACGCAGGCGCACGCCGGCTGCCTGACCCGCGCCGGCTACGACGGCGCGCCGGGCCATCCGGTGGTGCTGGGTCGTGACCATTGGGCTGAGATCGCCACGACCGTACGCGGCGATCAGGGAGCCCGGGCATACCTACGGCGGCACGCCGCCGACGTCACGGTGGTCGAGTGCGGTGACGTGGCCGCCGGGTACGACATCGACGAACGGTGACCCCGCGAGCTGCTCTAGCTCATCGAGGAATACCGCATGGTGGGCCGGGCGACGGGAGGTCGCCGGCCCACCATGTCCGCTGGTTACCGCACCCGCAGCTGCTGGTGTACGGCGGCGGCCGGAGCGTAGGTCGAGTCACCGGAGTAGGCGACGTGGACCGGGTAGTTCCCGGCCTTCAGGCCGGCGGTCGGCAGCTTGACGACTGCCGAGCCGTTGGCGAGCGGAACCACAGTCGTGGTGCCGGCGAAGGTGACGGCGATTTCCCCTGTCACCTTCGGCGCCTTCTTGTGCTGGTGCTGCGCCCGCACGTCGACGTCGAGGGTGAAGGTGCCGCCCCGGGCGACCGAGGCAGGTGCGGCCTTCGCCTTGACCACGGTCTTGGCCGTGCCCGGGGCCCGCAGGGTGACGGTGGCGGATCCCGACTTGGTCGGGTCGACCACCGACGTCGCCACGACGGTGAGCGACGACGCCTTCTCCTTGGTGGCGACCGAGAGCAGACCGTCCGCGGAGATGGTGGTGTCCGCCGAGGTCGCGCCCTGGACCGACCACGTCACCGCCGGGCTGACGCCCTCGTTCGTGGACACCTTGGCGCTGAACTGCTTGGTCCAGTTCCAGCCCTTGGTCAGGTCCACCTTCGCGGGTGCCACCGTCACCGAGTCGACGCCCGTCCACAGGTGGTCCCGGGCGAAGATCGTGAAGAGCTGGCTCGCCGTCATCCCGTCGTGCGCGCCGGGGACCTGGGTGGTCGCGGCGGAGTAGCCACGGGCCCGGAAGTTGTCCGCAATGCCGTTCTGGACGTTGAGGTTGCCCTCGAAGACCCCGTTGCCGAGGAAGACGAAGAGGTCGTCGTCCCCGACCGCGGCGGCGACGTTGTCGTAGTCCTGGGTGGACAGCGACGGGTTGCCGGAGAAGTGTCCGTAGAACGCGAACGTGGTCGGGTAGCCCCGGATGACGTGGGCACCGGTCATGCCGCCGTACGAGAATCCGGCGTAGGCCCGGCCGTCGCGGGTGGTGGCGACGTGGTACCGCTGCTCGATCAGCGGCAGGATCGTCTGGACCAGGTTGTTCGCGGCGTTGGTCTGGTTGTACGAGGCGAAGCCGAGGCCGGTGCCGGTGAAGTGGTTGCCCATGGTGACCACGACGGTGGGCTCGATCTCGCCCTTGGCCGTCATGTTGTCCAGGATGTTCGGCACGTTCGCCGGGACCATGAAGTCGGTCTCGTCACCGAAGATGCCGTGCGCGAGGTACGCCACCTTGTACGGCTCCGCCCGGTTGGGGTCGTAGCCGGCCGGCAGGTAGACACCGAGGTAGTGGCCGCTGTCGCCGAGGATCGTGGTGTAGGGGATGTACGTGACGGTGCCCCGCTTCGACCGGTCCTTGATCGGCAGCTCGTACTCGGCGCGTTCCTTCAGCACCGGGTCGTTCTGCTTGTCGGCGTACGGCACGTACACGGCGTCGAGCACGTCGTTGTTGCGGACCCGGAACGAGGACTCGCCCGGGGGCCGGGGGTTCGTCGAGGCGGGGTCCCAGATGCGCTTGTTCTCCCAGCCCTGGGCCGGGTCCCAGACCCGGTACCAGTAGCTGATCCCGCCGGCGTGCAGCGGGAGCGAGACCGACCAGTTCCCCTGCGCGTCCTTGGTCATGTCCCTGAGGAACTCGGTGCCGCCGGAGTGGTACCGACCCGGCTGCCACTGCTCCGGCTGGTACCGGGTGGTGCCGGTGTTGACGTCGAGCAGCGTCAGGTCGCCGGCCAGGCGGACCTGGGTGGCGTTGGGGTTGTGGTAGACGAACGTGACCGTGTATCCGGTGGGTGAATTGCGATCCGCGGTGACGGTCGCGCCCTGCTTGGTCGCGGGCTTGTGCTTGCCCCCCGCAGTAGCCGGAGCGGAGATGACACCCGCACCGAGTGACATGATCGCGAGCATCGAGACGGCCTGCCCGAGCCTGCGCCTTCCGATCGCTTTCCTCATCCGAGCACTACTCCTCTGTAGTCACTAGCGCTCTTGGGACTTAACTCTGCTAAATCGAATTAGCGTGGCCAGTGTGGCGGGGTGTGACTATCGATGTCAAGAGTGTTGCGGGGCTGTTGCGCAGTCGGGTCGCTCCTGCTCAGGGGCGCCGCCGAGCGCCACCACCGACGACGGCGGGTGCACCGCTGACCCGCCCCGGGCACCCACCGGCCCAACCTGACATGTTCCTCACTTCCGCTCGCCAGGCTGGCTCCGACCGGCCGACTGGCCGGGATCGAAGCGGTCCGGGAGCGGCCCGGGCACACCTGAGGGAAGGGCAGATCGTCATGCGGAGGAGTCGGGCGCTGTTGATGTGTGCCGTGGCGCTTGTCGCGCTCTCGGCCTGCGGGGCGGGCGAGGAGACGAAGACGGAGCAGAGTGCCCCGCAGGTGGCCACCTTGGCCACTCCCGAGCCGAAACGCACCGGCTCGGCGCAGCCGACGGAACAACGGCCGCGCGAGCGGCTCGACACCACGCAAGAGGAGTTTCTGGCAATGCTCGGGCCGTACCACAAGTGCATGCAGGAGCAGGGGTTCGGCCCCAAACCGGAGCAGGGCCCCATCGGCAAGCCACGGCCGGGCAACGCGAAGGAGGCGGAGAAGTACGAGGCGGCGAACCGGATCTGCGAGCCGCAGTTCTATCCGCTGCCGCCGTGGGAGAAGGACCCGGCCAACCCGGAGGCCCGGGACTTCGCCCTCGACGTGGTGAAGTGCCTCAAGGAGAAAGGCGTCAAGTACGTCGAGGTGAGCGAGGACGGCATCAGCATCGCCTTCGGCGGCGACCAGAACGACTCCCGCTCGATCAGCATGGGCCTGGACCTCGCGCCCGAGTGCGAGCGCAAGGTGGCTGCCGCGTCGAAGTGACGCAGGGCGAACAGCGAGTGCGGCGGCCGGAGAACCCGGCCGCCGCACTCGTTTCGTACCGGCCTCCGCCAGCCGGAGGCGGGGACCTCAGCCGGCGGCGAGGGCCTGCGTCGGGGGCAGCCGCGCCGCGCGTACGCACGGATAGACACCGGCGAGCACGCCGATCACGACGGCCCCACCCACCCCGAGGACCGCCGACTCGGCGGGTATCACCAACGGCCAGCCCTGCCAGGTCGCGTACCCGATGGTGGCGAGCAGGCCCAGCGCCGTGCCGACCAGCCCACCGAGCACCGCCAGCACCACCGACTCGGTCAGGAACTGGCTGCGGATCTGCCCACGGGTGGCGCCGAGTGCCCGCCGCAGGCCGATCTCGGCACGCCGCTCCAGCACCGAGACGACCATGGTGTTGGCCACCCCGATGCCACCGACCAGCAGGGCCACCCCGGCCAGGGCCAGGAAGAGGACGGCGAAGCTGCCCTCGGTGGCCCGCTTGGCGGCCAACGCGTCCGAGGGGCGGCTCACCACCACCTGACCGGGCCGTTCCGGGAAGATCGTCTCCGCCAGCACCCCTCGGACCGTCTCCAGCTGCGACTCCTCACACCGCAGGTAGATCACCGTCGGGTGGCCGTCGAAGCGCAGCTCGCTGCGGGCCGCCGCCCAGCCGACCAGCACCGACCTGTCGATGTCCGGCGACAGTGGAGTCTGCGCCAGGATGCCGACCACGGTGAACCGGCGATCGGAGATCATCACCTGGGGTGCGGGCTGGCCGGTGGGCAGGTCGGTGATGCCGAGCCGGGTGGCGGCGACGGAACCGAGCACCACCGTGGGAAAGTTCGCCGTGGCCGGGTTCAGCCAACTGCCGACGCGGACCCGTGCGTTGATGGTGGGCAGCAGGTCCAGCTGGCTGGCCAGCACGGTGAGGCCGGAACCGTCCGTGGGGGCGACGCGGTCGTTTCGGCGTACCACGGTGTGGGTGTTGGCGACCGCGCTGACCGCCGTGACCGGACCGATGCGCCGGACCATCCCCACCGCCGATTCCGGCAGCTTGGTGGGGGGATCGCGGTCCACCGCCATCGCCTGAAGGCTGTTCGTGCCGAGCGCGGTCAACTCGGTCAGCAGCGCGGCCTGGCTGGACGCCGGGATACCGGTCACCACGATCATGGTGGCGATGCCGATCGCGATGCCCAGCGCCGACAACACCGCCCGCAGCGGGCGGGTCCGCAGGCCGGTCAGCCCGAGCGCGAGCAGATCCGGTACGGCCAACCGGACCGGCCGCGCCCGATCGAACTGCCCGCTCACCGGTCCGCCACCACGGTGTGGGCCGCTGGCGCGTCGTCGCTGATCAGCCGCCCGTCGCGGATCTCGATCCGGCGGGGCAGTGCCGCGGCGATGTCCCGGTCGTGGGTGATCAGCACGATGGTGGTGCCCTCCTCGTTGAGCCGGCGCAGCAGGCGCAGCACGGACTGCCCGGTGGCGGTGTCCAGCGCGCCTGTGGGTTCGTCGGCCAGCACCAGCGAGGGCCGGTTGGCCAGGGCGCGGGCGATCGCGACCCGCTGTTTCTCGCCACCGGAGAGCTGCTGTGGGCGGTGCTCGGTGCGGTGCGCCAGGCCGACCCGGGCCAGGGCGCGCATGGCGTGTTCCCGCCGCTGCCGGCGCGGCACCCCGGCGTAGAGCAGGCCGGTGCTGACGTTGTCGACAGCGCTCAACCCGTCGGCGAGGTGGAACTGCTGGAACACGAAACCGATCTCTTGAGCCCGCAGCGCCGACAACTGCCGGTCGCCGAGCGTCGCGACGTCCTGACCCGCGATGTGGACGCTGCCCGAGGTGGGGCGGTCCAACGTACCGATGATGTTGAGCAGGGTCGACTTGCCCGATCCGGACGGCCCGACGATGGCCACCAGCTCTCCGGCGGCGACGTCCAGGCTCACCCTGGCCAGCGCGGTCACCCCGCCCGGATAGACCATCGACGCGTCGCGTACCGAGAGCACCTGTCGCCCGGTCACGCGGGCACCACCAGCGCGACGCCCTCGGTCAGCCCCTCGCCGGTGATCTCGACCCAGCCGTCGGCGAACATGCCGGTGCTTACCGCGACCAGTCCGTTGGCGGTCTGCACCGCGTAGCCGCCCTCGCGCAACGCCACCAGCGCCTCGACCGGCGCGACCAGCACGTCAGTGGCGGTACGTCCGGTGAACTGCACCTGCACCTCACCGGAGTCGAGGTTGGCGATGGCCTTCGGCTTGTCCACGGCCACCGTCACGGTCAGCATTTGTGGGCTGCTGGTGACGCCGTTCTCGGTCGCGACCAGATCACGACCGACGGTGACGACACGGGCGGGGACCGTACGCTCGTCGGGCAGTTCCACGGTGACCCGGTCGCCCCGCTTGATCGTGGCGGCGTCGGCGAGTTCGGCACCTACTGTGATCACTTTGCGGACCGCAGTCACCGTCAGCAGGGGCTCGTTGGCCGAGCCACCAGGTGCGCCGGTGATCGAGTCCACCCGGACCGCCCCGCTGGCGATCTCGACGTGTCCCACCGGGATGGTGCCGGTCGCCGGCACGCCGAGATCGGTCTGCCAGCGTTTGATCGCCGTGATCAGGCTCGCGGTTAGCACGCCCTCGCCGCTGCGTACCCGCTGGGGTTTCGGGTCGGCGGCCTCGGCGTCGCCGTCGGTGGCTTCCGCAGCCGGCGGCGTGACCCACTCGCCGGGCGACGGTTGCGGGCCGATGGCGTAGCCGAGCGTACGCAGGTTGTCCGCGACGATCCGCACGTCCCGGCCGACCAGGTTCGGTCCGGCGATTTCCCGGTACATCGGCATGCTGCCGTAGAAGAGCACCACCGGCCGGTCGTCGGCCCGGAACAGTTGCCCACCCCGCTTGATGGTCTCGCCGGCCTGCGGCAACCAGGTCACCGTCGCGTCCAGGTGCCCGGCCAACGGACGGGCCGTGCCGAACCCGATGGTGCCGGCGAGCTTCCTGGTGGTGGAGAGGTCGCGACGCTCGATAGTCGCGGTCGCTACGGGGTCCGTCGCACCCGTTGCCGGTTCGGCGGCGGCCCGGTGCCGGGTCACCGCGATCCCGGAGCCGACCAACGCCAGGCTCCCCAACACCAGGCCCGCGACGAGCCACCGGAGCGCACCACGCCGCCGTGCCGGCCGGTCGGGCACGCGAGGGATGATCTCGGTCGAGTCGTCAAGCTTCGGATACATGCCGACGAGACTGGCCACGGTTCGTTAGGAACCTGTCAGATATCGCGGCCGGACCCGGGGTGGTGGGGAATCCAGACCTATCATCGCCGCCATGTGTGCGCAGGTTCTGGTCGCCGACGACGATCCCCGCCAGGCCGAGGTGGTACGCCGCTACCTGATCGCCGAGGGCCACGGCGCGGTGGTGGTGCACGACGGCCGGGCGGCGCTGGAGACAGCCCGGCGGATCCGGCCCGACCTGCTGGTGCTGGACGTGATGATGCCGGTGCTCGACGGCCTGGCGGTGTGCCAGGCGCTGCGTCGGGAGTCGGACGTGCTGGTGCTGATGCTCACCGCCCGGGCCAGCGAGGACGATCTGCTGACCGGCCTGGAACTCGGCGCCGACGACTACCTGACCAAGCCGTACAGTCCCCGGGAGCTGATGGCCCGGGTCCGTACCCTGCTGCGGCGGGTGGGTCGCGGCACGTCGGTGCCGGTCGGTGCCGGGTTGCGGCGGATCGGGCCGATCGAGATCGACACGGCCGCGCATCAGGTGACAGTGGACGGTGCCCGGGTCGAGTGCACCCGTGGCGAGTTCGCCATCCTGGCGGCCATGGCCGAGCAGCCCAACCGGGTCTTCACCCGGGCCCAGCTGCTGCACCACACCCGGGGCATCGACCGCAGCTCGACCGAACGGACCATCGACGTGCACGTGATGAACCTGCGCCGCAAGATCGAACCCGATCCCCAGCGACCCACCCGGTTGGTCACCGTCTTCGGCGTCGGCTACAAGCTCGCCACCGTCGCGGCGACGCCCCGGTGAGCGGCCGGCGGGTACCGATCCGGCACAGCCTGGTGACCCGGCTGCTCGTCACCTCGGTGCTGATCGCGGTCGCCGCCATCGCGGCCACCGCGTGGCTGGCCACCCGGACCGCGACCCGGGCGATCAGCCAGGAGCAGGGTCGCTCACTGGCCGAGAACAGAAGCGTGTACGACATGCTCGTCGGCTACGCCGCCGCCCACCCCGACTGGTCCGGGGTGCGGCCGCTGATCGAGGAACGCGCCGCCGAACTGGACCGCCGGATCACCCTGATGACCGAGGACCGGGCAGTCATCGCCGACACCCACTCGGGCCCGTCGTTGCATACCGCCCGGCCGGCGGCAGTGGTGGATCCGTTGAATCTGGATCTCGGTCTCACCGGCGGAACGGACCGCATCGACCGCCGGGCGGTCGGCCCGTTCCGGGTGTCGGCGGCCGAGAGCGCCAAGCTGCGCGAACTGGCCGAAAAGCAGTTGTCCTGCATCCGATCCGGAGCCGACGGGGAGATCAAGGAGCAACCCGACGGTCGATTCGAGATCATCGTGACCACACCGGACCCGAACAACCTGGCCTCGCGATGCAGCTCGGATCTGGCGTTCGAGTCGCCGAGAACCGGATCCGAGCCGAAGGCACTGCGGTCGCTGAGCCGGTTGGCGGGCCGCTGCCTCAACCTCGACGAGAAGACCCAGCGCCTGGAGGTCCTGCCGGACTTCACCGCGTACCCGGTCGCGCTACCGCCGAAGGGACGGGACGAGCGAGTGGTTCCGCAGGATGCCCTTGGCGCTCGGGTGGACGCGGCGGGCGCGGCTCGGATCAACAGCTGCGTGGAGAAGTCGCGGCGGACGTTGCTGCAACCGTACGTGGCCCCGGCCGTGCTGCTGTTCATCACCGCCCCGGACACCGGCGCCGACCAGACCACGTTCACCCTCTCCGGCGCGAACACCATCCGCATCGTCACGGTGACCGGCGCGGTGCTGGTCGCCACCATCATCGTCACGGTGCTCGTCGGTCGCCGGCTGGTCCGCCCGTTGCAGACGCTCACCGACGCCGTCGACCGGCAACGCCCCGCGCCGGTCTCCGCCCCGGACGAGATCGGCAGGCTGGCCCGCGCCCTCAACGACTCGACCCAGCGCCGCGACCGGGCCGAGGCGCAGCGACGGGCCATGGTCAACGACGTGGCGCACGAACTGCGTACCCCGCTGACGAACATCCGCAGCTGGCTGGAGGCGGCCCAGGACGATCTCACCCCGACCGACAACCAGCTGCTCGAACTGCTGCACGAGGAGGCGGTGCTGCTGCAACACATCATCGACGACCTGTCCGACCTGGCCGCCGCGGACGCGGGCACGCTGCGCATCCATCCCGAGCCGACGTACGTGCGCGACGTGCTCACCCAGGTCGTCGACAGCCACCGGGGCACGGCACACGCGGCCGGCGTCGACCTGACCATGCAGGTCCACGACGATCCGGTGCTGTCGGCCGACGCGGTGCGGCTCCGGCAGATCGTCGGCAACCTGGTCTCCAACGGGATCCGCTACACCCCGTCCGGCGGGTCGGTCACCGTCACCGCGCACAACAACATCATCACCGTACGGGACACCGGTGTCGGAATCGCGGCCGAGAACCTGTCGAAGATCTTCGACAGGTTCTGGCGGGCGGACGAGTCACGCAACCGGGCGACCGGCGGCAGCGGCCTGGGCCTGGCGATCGCCCAGCAACTGGTCACCGCGCACGGCGGCACCCTGACCGTGCAGAGCACCCCCGGCCAGGGCAGCCTGTTCACCATCCAGTTGGGCTAGCCTGCCTGGTCATGGAGGCATCCGACGACCGGCTCGAACTGGCCGTCGACCCGGCCCGGCCCACCGGGCGTACGCTCCTCGCCGGCGGCGTCGAGCAGTCCTACGTCGACCTCGCCGATCCCACGTACCTGCACTTCGAGTACGTCCGCCGGATGGCCGCCGTGGCCGATCTCGCCGCGCCGGCCGGTGCTCCCCTGGACGTGCTGCACCTCGGCGGCGGCGCGCTGACCCTGCCGCGTTACGTCGCCGCGACCCGTCCCGGCTCGGTGCAGGTGGTCGTCGAGCGGAACCCGGCAGTGGTCGACCTGGTGGCGCGCGACCTGCCGGCCACGCCGGCCGGCGTCGAGGTCCGGGTCGCCGACGCGCGGGAGGCAGTCGTCACGGCCCCTGCCAGCGGGTACGACCTGGTGCTCGCCGACATCTACCGGGCGGCCCGGATGCCGCCGCACGTGACCACCGTGACGTTCGCCGCCGAGGTGGCCCGGGTGCTGCGACCGGACGGCATCTACCTGGTCAACGTGACCGACCTGCCACCCCTGGTGCTGACCCGGGTGCAGGCGGCCACTCTGCGGGCGGTCTTCGCCGACGTGTGCGTGGTCGCCGACCGGCGGATGCTGCGCGGCCGGCGGTACGGCAACATGGTGCTCGCCGCGACGCCGCGACCGCACCGGCTGCCGGTGGCGCGCCTGGCGGCGCGGGCGCGGCGCGACCCGGTGCCCGGCGGTGTGCTGCACGGGCCGGCGCTCGACACGTTCATCGCCGGTGCCCGGCCCCGCACCGAGCCTTGAGCCGGATTCTCACCGTCACCGTCACCGTCACCGTCACCGTCAGCGTCCCCGTCAGCGGAGGGCGTCGGGCTGTTCGGCATCCTGAAGTGGGGCCGCGTAGACGGTCATCCAGTGCGGCTGCAGCCGGTAGTAGACCACCTCGTTGTCCCAGTCGAAGGCGTCAGCGCCGTAGAAGCCCTGGAAGTAGGCGAGCAGGTCCGGCCAGTCGGCGGCCGGTTCGCCGCCGCTGGGGTTGAGGATCTCGACGGTGCCGTGAGTGAACACACCGAGGTCCTCGCCCCGCATGTGGGCGACGCTGGCGGCCGGGCGGGCGGCGAGGTGGCGGGCCTTGGCGGCACCGGGTGCGGTGCCGAAATGCCACCTGCCGTGCAGGAAGTGCCCGTCCGCGCCGCTGATCCGTGGCTCGCCCTTCGCCGTCACGGTGGACAGGGCGAGGGTGCACATGCCGGTCAGCACCTGGGTGAGCTGCACCGCGGTCAGAGTGCGTTCCCCGACGATCGAGCGAAGGTGGGCGGTGGAGCGGGACAGGGAGGAGTCGAGCAGAGCCTGAAGCTCGGCGAGTTCCTCGGGCGTTTCGCGCAATGTGATCGTCCTCAGCTGTCAGTGGGTCGCTGCACGTCCGCGAGGGACGCGGCCCCACCATGCTCCACCGAAAACCTGACACCTCTTGTCATGTTGCGTCGCGCGCCTCGGGAACTTCCACCCACGACGAGGTGCGCGGTGGGCGCCGGGCGGAGCATCCAACAGCGATCGCCGATGTTAGCGCTCCACACCAGGGCTCGAAGATTCCGAGAAAGTTACGACTTGACGAACGGCATGTTATCGCCCACAGTCGATGCTCAAGGAGTGAAGACGCCGGTGGCTCGCCGGGCAAGCCTGGTTCGTCGGATCTTGAGTTGTGCGTTCGTCAGGGCACTCGGACGTCGATGTTAGCGCTAACACTCGCCACTGCGGGTGTCTGACGCATGCGTCCCGGTCCGGCCGTCCTCAACTGAACCGCTCGGGCCTTGGTCACTGAAGGAGGATCATGTCTGCTCTGGATACGTCCCCACCTCTCGCGCCGCCACGGCGGCGGAGGTGGTTGCCGCGCGTGGTCGCCGCCGGCGTGACGGCGGTGCTGGCCGGTGTCGCCGGCGCGGCCGTGGTGTCGACCCCCGCGGCAGCGGCGACCGTCGACACCAACGCGTGGTACGTGTTGGTGAACCGCAACAGTGGCAAGGCGTTGGACGTCTACAACCTGGCCACCAACGATGGGGCGCGGATCACCCAGTGGACGCGTAACAACGGCAACCAGCAGCAGTGGCAGTTCGTGGACTCCGGTGGTGGCTACTACCGGGTCAAGTCGCGGCATTCCGGCAAGGTGCTTGACGTCTACAACTTCTCCACCGCCAACGGCGCGTCGATCGTGCAGTGGAGTGACGGCAACGGCACCAACCAGCAGTTCCGCCTGGCCGACTCCGACGGCGGTTACGTGCGGCTGATCAACCGCAACAGCAACAAGGTGCTGGAGGTGCAGAGCGCCTCGACCGCCGACGGCGGCAACATCGTCCAGTACGACGACTGGAACGGCGCCAACCAGCAGTGGCAGCTCGTCCGGGTCGACGGCACCAACCCCACCCCGGGGCCGACCACGCCGCCGCCGTCGGGCAACTGTGATCTTCCGTCGTCGTACCGGTGGTCGTCGAGCGGTGCGTTGGCGCAGCCGAGGTCGGGGTGGGTGTCGCTGAAGGACTTCACGCATGCGCCGTACAACGGTCGGCATCTGGTCTACGCCACCACGCATGACACGGGTACGTCGTGGGGGTCGATGAACTTCGGTCTGTTCGACAACTGGTCGCAGATGGGTTCGGCGAGTCAGAACCAGATGCCGTTCTCGGCGGTGGCGCCGTCGTTGTTCTACTTCGCGCCGCGCAACATCTGGGTGTTGGCGTACCAGTGGGGTGGGCCGGCGTTCTCGTACCGGACCTCGACGGATCCGACGAACGTGAACAGTTGGTCGGCGCATCAGACGTTGTTCAGCGGGAGCATCTCCGGTTCCGGCACCGGGCCGATCGATCAGGCGTTGATCGGTGACGACCAGAACATGTACCTGTTCTTCGCCGGTGACAACGGTCGGATCTACCGGGCCAGCATGCCGATCGGTAACTTCCCGGGCAGCTTCGGTTCGAACTACACCACGATCATGACCGACACCACGAACAACCTGTTCGAGGCGGTTCAGGTGTACAAGCTCGCGGGTCAGAACCGGTACCTGATGCTGGTCGAGGCGATCGGTGCGCAGGGTCGTTACTTCCGGTCGTTCACCGCCACCAGCCTGGGTGGGACGTGGACGCCGCAGGCCGCGACCGAGAGCAACCCGTTCGCGGGCAAGGCCAACAGCGGCGCGACCTGGACCAACGACATCAGCCACGGTGAGTTGATCCGGACCAACGCCGACCAGACCATGACCGTGGACCCGTGCAACCTGCAACTGCTGTACCAGGGTCGCGCGCCGAACTCCGGCGGTGACTACGGCCTGCTGCCGTACCGGCCGGGCCTGCTCACCCTGCAACGCTGACGAGGTAACTGGATTGGGGCGGGCTCGGCACACGCCGAGCCCGCCCGAATCTGTCAACGCGCGTGTTGCAGCGCCCAGCCGAGCGCCTTGTCCGCGACCGCCTCCCAGCCCGGCTCGGCGCAGGTCCAGTGCGACCGTCCCGGGAACTCGTGATACTCGGTGATGGTGTCCGGCGCCTTGTAGTGGTTGGCGTTGGACTTGTTCACCGACGGCGGCATGATGTGGTCCGCGCCGCCACCGATGAACAGCAACGGCGCCCGCTCGTTGTTGTGGAAGTCGACCCAGGTCTCCTGCTTGCCCGGCTTGAAGTTGGCGATCAGCCCGTACGCCCAGACCCAGCTGCCGGGCGCAGGGATCGCGTACCTGTCGTACGCGGCTCGCGACTCCTCCTCCGACAGCGTGTTGCAGAACGCGTAGTGCCACTGCTCCGGGGTGAACCCGGCTGCCTGGTGCCGCTTCGCCGGGTTGTTGAGGATCGGGAAGAGGGACTTGATCTGCGACGGCGGAGTGACCCGGATGCCCTCCGGCGGGGCCGAGCCGATGACCACGCCGGCGGCGCCGTGGCCCCGGTCGAGCAGCAGTTGAGTGAGGGTGCCGCCGAACGAGTGACCGATCAGGATCGGCTTCTCCGGCAACGCGTTGATGACCTTCTCCAGGTGGGCCAGAGTCTCCGGGACCGTCACCGTGGCGATCGGCGTCGGGTCGGCGCGCAGCGCCTCCACCTCCACCTCGAAACTCGGATAGGCGGGAGCGACGACGGTGTGTCCCTGGGCCTCGTAGTACGGGATCCACTGCTCCCAGCTGCGTGGAGTGACCCACAGGCCGTGGATGAGGACGATCGTGCTCATGCGTCGTACTCCTTCAGGAACGTGAGCAGGTCGTTGCCGAGCTGCTCCTTGTGGGTGTCGGTGATGCCGTGCGGTGCGCCCGGGTAGACGATGAGCTGGGCGCCCTTGACCAGAGCCGCCGACGCCTTGCCGCCGACCTCGAAGGGCACGACCTGGTCGTCGTCGCCGTGAATGACAAGCGTCGGCACGTCGAACTTCGCGAGGTCGTCCCGGAAGTCGGTGGCCGAGAAGGCGGCGATCGACTCGTACGCGTTGCGATGCCCCGCCGCCATCGACTGGAGCCAGAAAGCGCGCCGGACACCCTCGGAGATCTGCACACCGGGGCGGTTGTTGCCGAAGAACGGCCCGTCGGCGAGATCGCGGTAGAGCTGCGAGCGGTCTGCCAGGGACCCGGCCCGCAGCCCGTAGAACACCTCGACCGGTACGCCGTTCGGGTTGTCGTCGCCGCGCACCATGAGCGGCGGCACGGCGGAGACCAGCACCGCCTGCGCGACCCGGGCGGTGCCGTGCCGGCCGATGTAGCGGGTGATCTCGCCGCCGCCGGTGGAGAAACCGACAACCGTGACGTCCCGCAGCTCCAGCTGCTCGATGAGGGCGTGCAGATCGTCGGCGTACGTGTCCATCTCGTTGCCGTGCCAGGTCTGCGTCGACCGGCCGTGTCCGCGCCGGTCGTGTGCGATCACCCGGTACCCGTTGTTTGCCAGGAACAGTTGCTGCGCCTCCCAGCTGTCGGAGTTCAGCGGCCAGCCGTGGCTGAGCACGACCGGGCGTCCGCTGCCCCAGTCCTTGTAGAAGATCTGCGTTCCGTCGGCGGTGGTCACGAAGCTCATCGAGCTGCCTTCCGGATCAGTTCAGCGGTGACGCGGGGCTGGGAGATCATGGCGACGTGCGAGGCCCGCACCTCGACGGTGTGTGCGCGGGCACGGCTGGCCATGAACCGCTGCGCGGCGGCCGGGATCAGGTTGTCGTCCCGCGCGACCAGGTAGAAGGAGGGGACCGTTCGCCAGGCGGGTGGGCCGGACGGCTCGCCCAGGGTGGTGGTGTCGCCGGGACGCTGGGTGGCGGCCATCAGGTCGGTGGTCGAGCGAGGCAGGTCGCCAGCGAAGACCTCCCGGAACACCTCCGGCTTGACGTAACCGTCCACACCCCCGGGATGCTGCCGGAAGTCCAGGGCGGCCTCACCGAGCTTGGTGCCCGGGTACTTGAGCTGGAGTTGTTGCAGCGTCTCGCCGCTGTCGGGGGCGAACGCGGCCACGTACACCAGGGCCTTGACGTTGGGGTTGCCGAGCGCGGCGTTGGTGATCACCATGCCGCCGTACGAGTGCCCGACCAGCACCAGCGGTCCGGGCAGCGTGGCCAGGATGCTCGCCAGGTAGGCCGAGTCGCCGGAAACGCTGCGTAGCGGGTTGGGCGGTGCGAGCACCCGGTAGCCGTCGTGCAGCAGGATCCGGGCGACATCGTTCCATCCTGAGGCGTCGGCGAACGCGCCGTGGACCAGGACGACTGTCGGCTTACTGCGGGTGGATGCGGCGGCCGGTGCCCCGATGAGGGCGCCGGTCGCGATCGCCGCCGAGCCGGCGATGAGGTTCCGTCGAGTTGGCATGCTCATCACGCTCCTCGATCCGACGACGGTAGCGGTATCAGTAGGTTTACGGTGCCGACAGCGGCAGCCAGTGCAGGCGCTCGCCGAGCCCGTCCGGGGTGGCGGCGAACGCGCGCTCGACCGCCTGGCGGCCCTGACTGAAATGCGACCAGCCTTCGTAGTGCACCGGGATGATGGTTCGGGGCCGGACCAGGCGGCAGAGTTCCACGGCATCGGCGGCGGTGAGGCTGTAATGCAGTCCGCCGCTGATCGGGAACCGCACCGCGCCCAGGTGCAGCAGGACGGTGTCCACGGTCATCCGGCGTGGCACCTGGCGGACGCCCGGGTAGAGCACCGTGTCACCGGTGATCCAGAGGACCCCGTGCTGCTGGCCCGCCCAGGCCAGCGCGAACCCGATCACCTGCCCGACGATGGGCCGACTCAGCGCCGGACCGTGCCGGCACGGTGTCGCGGTAACGGTGATCGCTGGGCGGTCGTCGCCTTCCAACACCGTCTCCTCCCAGGCCCGCAACCCTCGGACCTGGCCACCGAGACGACGGGCCCCAGCCCGCGTGGTGATCACCACCGGTGCCTCGGCCAGCAGCTCACGTCCCCGATCGTCCAGATTGTCGGCGTGGTGGTCGTGACTGAGCAGGATCGCGTCCACCGGCCCGATCTCTTCCGGTCGCCGCGCTGGCCCGGTTCTCTTCCGCGAACTGGTGCCCCATCCGAACGAATAGCGCCGGCCCGGCGGGTCGAAGGTCGGGTCGGTGAGGATCCGCCATCCGGACACCTCGATCAGGGCCGTCGGACCGCCGATATGGGTCACTCGTACGTCCTTCATGTACCCGACCCTGCACGGCTGCCGGCAGCGGTGCATCAGTCAGTTGACTGCGGCAGCGCCTCCAGGGCCGCGCGCAGCTGAGCCCGACCGCTGATGCCCAGCTTCGGGAAGAGCCGGTACAGGTGTGAGCTGACCGTGCGATGCGATATGAACAACCGCTGGGCGATCTCCCGATTGGTCAGGCCCGCCGCGGCGAGCATCGCCGTCTGCAACTCCTGCGACGTCAGTTGCTCACCGGACGAGGCGGCCCGCCCCGCGCTCTCCTCACCGGCAGCGCGCAACTCCTCCCGGGCGAGGCGGGCCCAGACCGCCGCGCCGAGCGAGTCGAAGCCGTCCCGCGCCGCGCGCAGCGGCGCCCGCGACTCCAGGATCCGCCGGTTGCGTCGCAACCAGGAACCATGTGCCAGGTGCAGCCGGGCACGGTGCACCGGCCACGCCGTCAGATCCATGGCCAGGGCTTTCGCGTACGCCTGCGCCGCGTCCTGCTCGGCGGCGAGCAGGGCCTCGGCGTACGCGAGGCAGCGGTGCAGCATCGGCGAGGGGAACCTGGCCGCCCGTTCCCTGGCCCGGGTCAGGATCTCCCGTACCTCGCCGTGGCGACCCGACCGGACCGCGGCGTCGGCGAGATCCGGCAGCGCCCATCCGGACATGTCCGGATGGAAACAGTCGTCCTGCGGGTCGAAGACCCGCAACAGCAGATCAACTGCCTCATCGTGTCGGCCGGCGGCGTTCGCGGCCAGCCCGCGAGCGTGCTGCGCGGCCTCGGCGACGAACCGGACCCCGACCACGAGCGGACTGGACAGCACCGAGTCGGCCAGCCGGGACGCCGTCTCGTGGTTGCCGTACATCGCCTCCAGCAGCGCCCCGGCGGCCCGGGCGGCGACGGTCCAGAAGTGGTCGCCGGTCTCCTCGGCCAGCGCACCGGCCTCCGCCAGGTCGGCCCGGACCGCCGGCCACCGTCCCAACCACAGCCGGATGAAGCCGCTCGACGAGAGCGTGCGGGCCAGCAGCGCGGCGCGGCCCTGTGCCCGGTATCCGGCGGCGGCGGTGGCCATGAACGACGAGGCGGTGACGAAGTCACCGAGAATGAGCGCCGCCCCGCCGAGGAACCGCATGGCGTCGATGTCGCTGCGGTCCGGGATCAGGCTGGGAAGCTGGCGCAGCACGTCGGGTCCGTGCACGTCCGGCTGGGCGTACGCGGCGATGGCGAGCGCCGCCGGCTCGTCGGCGGCGAAGCCGAGCTTGCCCAGCACCCCGGTGATCCGCGCGCCCGCCTCCGACGGCAGGCCCGCCCACCAACAGCGGGACGCGGCTCGCCAGCAGAGCATGGCGGCCAGGTCGGGGTGACCCTCCGCCTGGGCCTCCAGCGCGAGGTCGCAGAGCAGGTCCAAGCGGCCGGTGTCGCCCACATCGCCGGGCTCCACGATGTCCCGGACCAGCGCCAACCGGGCCCGGTCGGCGGGACCGCCCCCGTCCAGATCGACCTTGGTGAGCAACTGCACCACGAGCTGGCGGTCGTGCAGTTGGGAAGCCAACTCGGCGGCGCGCAGCAGCAACGACGAACGCCGTACCGGGCTGCCGGTCAGATCCGCGGCCCGGTCCAGGCCAGTGACCGCGACACCGAGTGCACCCCGTTCGAGAGCACGCGCGGCGGCGGCTTCCAGCTCACCACTGACCTGCTCGTCCGGGCCCAGCGCCGCGGCGCTGCGATGCCAGGCCCGCCGGTCCGGTTCGTCGGCGAGCTGTTCGGCCAACGCGGTGTGGATGGCCATCCGGGCGATGTCGTGGACTGCGGCGTACACCGCCGAACGGACCAGGGGATGCCGGAACCGCAACCGGCGGCCCTGAACCTGGAGCAGGCCCGCGTCGATGGCCGGCTGGATCACCTCGGCGGCGATCGGTGTGCCGGTCAGCGTCTGCGCTGCCGCCAGCAACCTGGGTAGCGGACAACCGGCGTCCGCGGAGAACGCCGCCACCAGTGCGCGAGTCGCTTCCGGCAGTTGCGCGTAGCGGTCCGCGAACGCCGATTCGAGGCGTTCGTTGAGCGGCAGCAACTCGGGCGGCTCCGCACCGGGCGAGAGCAGGCGCGGCAGCTCCACCAGCGCGAGGGGATTACCGGCCGCTTCAGCGAGCACCCGCTCACGCAGCCGGGGAGCCAGACCCGGGGCGTGTTCGGTCAGTAGCCGCTGCGCGGCGCCGTCATCCAGTTCGGCGAGTGACAACTGGCCGAGGCCGGTGCCGGCGAGTACCCCGGCGTGCTGGGCGCGGACCGCCATCAGCGCCGCGATCGGCTCCACCGTCAGCCGGCGAGCCACGAACACCAGCACATTCAACGTCTCCGGGTCGAGCCAGTGCGCGTCCTCGGCCACGATCAGCAGCGGAGTGCGGGCCGCCCGGTCGCCGAGCAGTTCCAGCACGGCCAGCCCGACAGTGAACAGATCCGCCGGGGCGTCCTCCTGACCGAACGCGCCGCGCAGTGTGCGCTGTAGTCGCGGGGTCAGCGTGTGCATGTTGCCCAGCAGCGGGGCGAGGAGCTGGTGCAGGCCGGCGAAGGGCAGCGCCGACTCGGCTTCGACGCCATTCATCACGAGCACCGCCATCTCGGCTTCGCTCGCTGCCCGCTGCGCGGCGGTGAGCAGCATGGTCTTGCCGATGCCGGGGTGGCCCCGGACCACCAGGGCCGCGCCACGGCGGTTACGCGCCTCAGCGAGAAGCTGTGTGATGATCGCCAGTTCGTCGTCTCGGCCGTGCATGCCGTGCCGACGGGCATCCACCTCGGTCATGCGCTGAAGTTATGTGCCGGGAAAAGGCGCTCGCGTCCGCCGAGTCACGTAGTCGTCACCGCGGAATGCGTAGCGCGACTCACGTATCGCGTAGTCTGCTGGCCGTGCTGCTGGGACGAGCCACCGAACGTGCCGCGCTGGAGACCCTGCTGGACCGGGTCCGGGCCGGGATGAGTCAGGTGATCGTGTTGCGCGGTGAGGCCGGGATCGGCAAGACGGCGCTGCTCGACGCGGTCGCCGAGGCCGGCACGGACCTGCAGGTGTTGCGGGTCGCCGGGGTCGAGGCGGAGGCGGAGTTTCCGTTCGCCGCCCTGCATCGCCTGCTCGTCGCGTACGTCAACGATCTCGACGGGTTGCCGGCCACGCAGCGGCAGGCGCTGTCGGTGGCCTTCGGCCTCACCGACGGCCTGGCCGCCGACCGGTTCCTGGTGAGCCTCGCCGTGTTGTCGCTGCTCGCCCGGACCGCCGTCCGTGGCCCGGTGCTGTGCTGCGTGGACGACACCCAGTGGTTGGACCGCGAGTCGCTGAACGTGCTCGCCTTCGTGGCCCGTCGGGTGCACGCCGAGGGCATCGGCCTGGTCTTCACCGTCCGCACCGGCACCGACGACGTGGCCGTGCTGGAGGGGCTGCCGGTGCTGATGGTCGAGGGGCTGCCCCAGCCGGACGCCCTGGAACTGCTGCGTTCGGTGGTCAGTGGGGTCCTCGACCCGAAGGTGGCCGGGCAGATCGTCACGGCGACCCGGGGCAACCCGCTCGCCATCACCGACCTCTCCGCCTCGCTCACCGGCAACCAGTTGGCCGGTGCGCTGCTGTTGCCCGAGCCGCTGCCGGTCGGCAACCGGCTCGAAGCGCACTACCTCCAGCAGGTGCGCCGGTTCGCGTCGGCGACCCAGCGTTGGTTGCTGGTGGCGGCGGCCGAACCGCAGGGCGACATCGGGTACGTCACCGCAGCTGCCGCCGACCTCGGTGTCCGACCGGAAGCCGCCGACGAGGCCGAGCGCGCCAAACTCGTCACCCTGGCCGCGGAGATCCGGTTCCGGCACCCGCTCGTCCGGTCGGCCGTCTACGGTGGCGCGACGAGTTCCGAACGCCGGCGGGCGCATCAGGCGCTGGCGGTGGCGACCACCCGCACCGCCGACGCCGACCGGAGGGCGTGGCACCGGGCCTCCGCCGCGCTCCAGCCGGACGAGGAGGTCGCCGCCGATCTCGTCCTGGCCGCCGGGCGGGCCGCGAACCGAGGCGGGTACGCCGCACGGGCCACCTTCCTCACCCGCGCCGCCGAACTCACGCCCGACGAACGGGCCCGCGCCGGGCGGCTGCTCGCTGCCGCCGACGCCGCCTTCACCTCGGGCGCACCGACCCAGGCGCAGATGTTGCTGGACGCCATCGACCCGGACCTGCTGGACGCCACCGGCCAGGGAAACCGTCTGATGCTGCGTGCTCGGACGATCGTCGCCCTCGGTGCCGAGCGCGGCATGGCCCAGGTGCCGGCCACCTGCCTGGCCGCGTACGAGGCGTTCCGTGGCGACCGCCCGGAACTGGCGCGTACCGCCCTGCTCGGTGCCATCGACGGCTCGCTGGCCTCGGAATATCTGATCGAGGGCACCGACCTGCGGCGGATCGCCGAAACGGTGACTCGGCGGCCCGGCCGGGGCGAGACCCTCACCGATCTGGTCCTGGACGCCTTCGCGATGTCCGTGGTCAGTGTCCCCGACGCGGTGCCGCTGATCCGCCGCGCGACGACCTGGCTCGCCACCGGTGAGGTCTCCGACACCGTGCTGCTCACCCACTACCTCACCGGGGTCACCCTGTGCACCCGGATCTGGGCGGACCGGACCCGCGAGGCGATCCTGCACCGGACCGCGGCGGTGGCCCGGCGTACCGGTGCCCTCCAGGTGCTGGAGATCGCGCTGTTCGCGCTGGCCACTCACGAGACCACCCTGGGCCGGCTGGAGGCCGCCGACGAACTGCTGCTCGAGGTGCACCAGCTGCGTAGCGCGGTGGCGAGCACGCCGTACATGTGGGAGGTGTTCCGCAGCCCGGAGCAGGTCGGCTGGCGGGCCCTGGACGATGCGCCGGAACACATCGGTCGCGCCCGGCAGGCCGCGACCTGGCTCGGGATGGGCGCCAGCGTCTGCCTCACGGACCTCGGGTCGATCATCCTCGACCTGGCCCGGGGCAACTACGCGGCAGCGGCCACCACCGCCGCCGCACTGATCGAGGACGACTACGCGGGTGCGTACGCCCGGGTGCTACCTGACCTGATCGAAGCGGCTGTCTACGCCGAGGACCGGGACCGCGCCGGGCAGGCGCTGGAGTTGCTCATCGAGCGGGCGACGACCAGCGGCAGCCCGTGGGCGTTGGGCCTGCTCGACCGGTCCCGCGCGCTGCTCGCGCCCGACTCGGCGGCGGAGGACCTTTTCCGGTCCGCGATCGCGACGCTTGGCGACACCGCCGCGGTCGGTGACCTCGCCCGCGCCTACCTGCTCTACGGCGAATGGCTGCGGCGGCAGCGGCGGCGCCGGGACGCCCGTGACCCACTGCGTACCGCACTGGCGATGTTCGAGGAGTTGGGCGCACCCGCCTTCGCCGAGCGGACCCGCCAGGAGCTGCTCGCCACCGGCGAGACCGCCCGCAAACGCAACCCGGAGACCGCCGGCGACCTGACTCCGCAGGAGGCCGCGATCGCCGCACTGGCCCGCGACGGGCTGACCAACCCCGAGATCGCCGAGCGGCTCTTCATCAGCACCAGCACCGTCGATTACCACCTGCGCAAGGTGTTCCGGAAACTCGGGGTGGAGTCGCGCCGACAACTCGGCCGGGTGCTCTGACCTTCCGACGTCCGGCACCATGCCCGCAACCGCGCTCGAAGCCGCCGCGAATCGAACGCCATCCCGTCGCCGATCGGAAGCCGAACGCTCGCAGATCGAACGGCAAACGATCGCAAACCGAAAATTCTAGTTCTGTCAGTGTCGCTGGCAGCGACAGCGGCACTGAGCAGGCCAGGCCGCATTGCCGACCAGGTGTTCACCTGTGTGGTGGTCGCTTTGCGGGCTGGCCCGTCCGTTCCGTTTGCGCTCTCAGCTCGATAGTCCCGGCTCCCCACGTGCCCCGGCCGGCCGGGCCCGCGCCGAGGCAGCAACTTCGGGGACGTTGCTGCCTCACACCCGTGCCCTGCCGACAACTTCGGTGAAGTTGCTGCCTCACACCTGCGGCGGGAGCGGCTCAGGGCTTCTCGGCGACGTACGTACCGCGTCCCGTAAAGGTGACGACCAGGCCCCGCTCCCGCAGTAGTCGCATTGCGGCGCGGACGGTGCCTCGGGCCACCCCGTACTCCTCCTGCAAGGTCGACTCGCTCGGGAGTGGTTGGCGCGGCTTGAGTTTGCCCTCCTCGATCTGCTTTGCGAGGAGGTCTGCGAGCTGGACGTAGAACGCCACCGGGGACATCTCGTCAACCATGTGCGGGACCTTAAGGACGATCAGGACTGCCAACGCGTGCGATACGGGCAGCATGTGCAGGACGTGCTGTACAGGCTGAACGGGTTGGACTACCTTCAGTGGGGCTTGGTAAACCTCGGGAGGGGGCGGGTGTGGAGCGGGAAGTCACCCGAGTGCCGTTCTTGGTGGAATTGTCCTGTCGAGTGCTTGACTATCACCGGCTGCAACGGTGCGGCAGGTGCCATCCCGACGGTTGGTGCCCGAGGGTTGCCGTGGCACGAGCGCGGATCCTGGCGTGGCGGCGGGTGTGTGGTCCGTGGCCGCCGAACTGAGAGGGGCCGCCGAACTGAGAGCGGGAGATCTGCTGCACCTGACCCGGGAGGCGAGCGTCCAGTTCCGCCGGCCGATGCTGCTGCGGCTGATCCGGGTGCTGCCCCGGCGGACGTACGACGGGTGGATGTGGATCGAGGGATACCAGTTGGATGCCCGGGGTGACGCGGTGCAACGGCGCGAACTCTTCGTCTGGGCAGCCGGGGTCCGGAAGTTCCCGACCGGGTCACCCTCCTCGGCCCGGCGGGCCGGCGACCCGTACGGACGAGATCGACGGGGTGGGGTGGGCAGGCGATAGGCTGCCGACGGTGTTCGAGTGGCCTAAGGGGAGCGTGATGGGCGGTACGGTTCGCGCAGTGGTCGCGGGCTGCGAGGATCCGGCGTGAGCAATCCGTTGCGTCCCGGCGACCCCAGTCGACTCGGTGGCTACCAGATCGTCGGCCGGCTCGGCGAAGGGGGCATGGGCAGCGTCTTCCTGGCCCGGTCGGCGCAGGGACGGTGGGTGGCGATCAAGGTCGTCCGGCCGGAGCTGTCGCACGACCGCGAGTTTCGGGCCCGCTTCCGCAGTGAGGTGAACCGGGCTCGTCAGGTGCCACCCTTCTGCACGGCCGAGGTGCTGGACGCCGACCCGGACCATGAGCCGTCGTACCTGGTGGTGGAGTACGTCGAGGGTCCCAGCCTGGCCCAGGTGATCCGGGAACGGGGGCCGCTGGGGGCCGGAGGGCTGCACAGCATCGCGGTCGGGGTGGCCACGGCACTCACCGCCATCCACGGGGCCGGGGTGATCCACAGGGATCTGAAGCCGGCGAACGTCCTGGTCGCGCCGGGTGGCGTCAAGGTCATCGACTTCGGCATCGCCCGGGCGTTCGAGGCGACGAGCGAGCACACCCGGACCAACCAGATGGTCGGCACGGTTGCGTACATGGCGCCGGAGCGCCTCGACGCGGTGTCCGGCCAGCCGGTGGGGCCGGCGGTGGACATCTTCGCCTGGGGTGCCGTGGTCGCCCACGCCGCGACCGGCCGTAACCCCTTCGGGGGCGATTCCGCGACCGCCACCGCGATGCGGATCCTCACCCAGCCGCCGGACCTGAGCGGGCTCACCGGGCCGCTCCGCGAGTTGGTCGCTCGGGCGCTGGAGAAGGACCCTGCCGCCCGGCCGAACGCCCGGGAACTGCTGGACGGACTGCTGACCGCGGCGAACGCGGGCGCGCTGACCGCGACGCCCACGCCGAGCGCCGCCACACCTGGCCCGTCGTCGGGCGTGACGCCGGCGGCGGGGGTCCCCGACGACCAGGGTGGGCGGTCGACCACCTCGGGGCTGGTTAGTACCCGTCGGCGCTGGTTGGCCGGGTTGGGCGCGACCGCCGCGGTGATCGCGGTGCTGGTGCCGGGCTTCGTGTTCGGCCCGAAACTGTTGGGCGGCACTGCCGGTCCGGATCCCACCGGTTCGACGGCGGCCGGTACGTCGACCGGCCAGCCGGCGACTGACGGGTCGGCGCCCGCAACGGGTCCGGCGAGCAGTTCTCCGTCCGCCGGGGTCGACCCTACCCGGGCCATGCTGGCCGGGCAGCGAAAGATCCTGCTGCATTTGGTGGAGATCGACCGGGACCTCTCTCTGCCGTTCGACGGTGAGGTGCACGTCGGCGACGGCACTGGGCCGGATGCCCTCTTCGTGCTCGAACCGGTGGGTGTCGACTACATGATCAAGTCGCTGAACCCGGACGTCGCGCACCAACCCTGCCTCGGCGTCAAGCTCGATTCGGAGGGGTACGCGTTCCTGGTGGGGGCCGAGTGCTATCCGACCGGCGCCACCATGTTCGGGCTCGCCCGCCAGGGCAAGGACGACAAGGGGCGCACCTCGTACTCCATCCACAACGAGAAGTACGGCGTGGTGGAGTGGAGCCCGAGCCGGAAGAAAATCTACGTGGAGCACCTCGGCGACGCCCCGGTCGGCACCACCTTCAGCATGGTCGACCGGGGCGCGGTCTGAGCGCGTCGAGGCCGCGCGCTCACCCGGCGACGGTCTGGGCGATCAGGTGGCTCAGCACGGCGCGTACGTCTCCATCGGCGCCGGCCATGATCCGGCGCTGTCGGGTCGCTCCGGTGCCCTCGCGGCGCAGCCGGTCGACCTGCCCTCGCACCAGGTCGAGATCGTCGTGCCGGGTCAGCGCCGGCTCGACGGTGGCCAGCAGGTCGTCGACGAGTTCCCAGGCCGGCCTGGCGCCACCGTGGTGCAGGTCGACGAGGTCACCGTCGAGGCCGTCGTGGGCCGCCCGCCAGTGCGCGGCCGCGACCAGGCAGCTGCGGATCCGCGGCGGCGGCACTCCGCTGCGGACCCGGTCGATCATCGCGTCGACGAGCGCCCGCACCAGCGCGGCGACGAGGACCGTGTCGTCCACCGTCGGGCAGACGTCACCTACCCGGATCTCGACCGTGGGATAGCTGGTGGACGGGCGGGCGTACCAGTAGGTCATCGCGGCATCGAGCATGATCCCGGCCGTGATCAGCTCCTGCACGGTGGCGTCGTAGTCGGCGACCGACTCGAAGTGCGGTGTGGGTCCGATGCTCGGCCAGCGTTCCAGTTGCAGGGACCGCCAACTGCCGTGCCCGGTGTCACGCCCGTCGTACAGCGGCGAGTTGGCGGTGAGCGCCTGCACCACCGGCAGCCAGGGACGCAGCTGGTTGCAGACCTGCACGGCCAGTTCCCGGTCGGGCACGCCGACGTGCACGTGGCAGCCGCACACCGCCGGATCGTGCGCCACCGGACCGAAACGGCGCGACATCGCGTGGTACCGCTGCTCGTCCGGCACCGACAGGTGCGCCTCGCGGACCGGGGTGGCGCCCACCGCCACCAGCCGGGCCCCGGCCGCCCGGGCCGCCTCGGCGGCGGCCTGGCGCAGGGCGACGAGCTGCGTACGTAACTGCGTCAGGTCGGTGCAGACGGGAGTGACCATCTCGATCATGCTGTGCCGGAACTCCTGCCGGCTCTGCTCCCGGGCGGTGCCGGAGAGGCTCTGGCGCACCTGCTCGGCGACGGGCAGGCTCTCCCCGGTCTCCGGGTCCAGCAGCAGGAACTCCTCCTCCACCCCGAGGGTGAGCGGGCGGCGCACCGGCGCGCCGGCCAGGTCAGTGGACGCCATGGGTCTGCAACCACAGTTCGAGCAGACCGAGTTGCCACAGTTTGTTGCTGCCGGCCACCGCCTGCGCCGCCGACGGGTCGGCGAGCAGCCGGTCGACGTACTCCGGCCGGAACAGCCCACGGCGGCGGGCGGCCGGCGCGCGGAGCGCCTCCGCCACCAGGTCACGGACGGCACCGTCCACGTTGCGCAGTGCCGGCACCGGAAAGTAGCCCTTCGGCCTGTCGATCACCTCGGCGGGCAGCACCTGCCGGGCCACCTCCTTGAGCACCCCCTTGCCGCCCTGCGCGGTCTTGTGCTCTGGTGGGCAGGCGGCGGCGAGCGCGACCAGATCCTGGTCGAGGAAGGGCGTACGCACCTCCAGTCCCCAGGCCATGCTCATGCTGTCGACCCGCTTGACCGGGTCGTCGGGGAGCATCCGGTGGCTGTCCAGGCGCAGCACGGCATCCAGGGCGGTGTCCGCGCCGGGCGCGGTCAGTTCCGCGTCGACCAGGTCACCGCTGGCATCGGCAGCCAGGGCGTACGCGGGGCCGACGACCCGACTCAGCGCGGCGTGGTCGTAGTCGAAGAACGCCTCGGTGAAGGCCCGGGCGGCCTGCTCCCGGGGCACCTCGGCGAGCGACTGGTGATAGCCGTACCCGGCGAACACCTCGTCGGCGCCCTGCCCGGACTGCGCCACCTTGACGTGCCGGGCCACCTGCTCGGAGAGCAGGTGGAAGGCGACCACGTCATGGCTGCCCATCGGTTCGGTCATCGCCTCGACGGTCCGGCGTACGGCCGGCACCAGGTCCTCGTCGGAGAGCTGGATGCGCTCATGGTCGGTGCCGTACGCGCGAGCCACCAGATCCGAGTAGTGGAACTCGTCGCCGGTCTCGTCGCCCCGGCTGTCGAAGCCGATGCTGAAGGTACGCAGGCGGTCCTGCCCCGCCTCGGCGAGCAGCGCCACGATCAGGCTGGAGTCGAGCCCGCCGGAGAGCAGGACACCGACCGGCACGTCGGCGACCAGCCGTCGCGCCACAGCGGTGCGCAGCGCGTCACCGATCGCGGCCTGCCAGTCCTGGGCGTCCCAGCCGGTGTGGGCGGGGTCGCGGACGTAGTCGGGCCGCCAGTAGACACGTTCCCGGCTTCGCCCGTCCGCCTCCACCACCCGTACGGTGGACGGCGGCAGCTTCCGCACGCCGCGCAGGATGGTGTGGGGCGCGGGCACGATCGAGTGCCAGGACAGGTAGTGGTGCAGCGCCACCGGGTCGACGCCGGTGTCCACCTCACCGGCGGCCAGCAGCGCCGGCAGCGTCGAGGCGAACCGCAGCCGACCCGCCGTCTCGGCGAGATAGAGGGGCTTGATGCCGAGCCGGTCGCGGGCCAGCACGAGCCGTCGCCGGGCCCGGTCGACCAGGCCGATGGCGAACATGCCGACCAGGTGGTCGACGAAGCTCTCCCCCCACTGCGCGTACGCCACCAGGATCACTTCGGTGTCGCTTGTGGAGTAAAAGGTGTGGCCGGCGGCCCGCAACTGCTCGCGCAGCTCGGGATAGTTGTAGATGCAGCCGTTGAAGACCAGGGCGAGCCCGAGATCGGCGCGCACCATCGGCTGGCCGCCGGCTTCGGAGAGGTCGATGATGGTCAACCGGCGGTGCCCGAGGGTCACCCAGCCGTCGCTCCACAGGCCCGAGCCGTCCGGGCCCCGGGACCGCATCGCCTCGCTCATCCGGGTCACCGCGTCGGCGTCGGGCGTGGTGCCGTCGAACCTTGCCTCACCACCGATTCCGCACATCGTGGCTCGTCACCTGACCTGACACCGGGCATCCCTTCGCCGTACGACCGATGGGGCCCACGTGTTCCCACTCGGCGGGTCCGACCTGACCTGACCGTATGCCGGTTGGCGGGACACCATGGCTAGATCGACAAAGAGGATTGCCTTGGCTGATCGCCGTGCAGGTCAGGCGTTATGACACCAGCCAGTCGAGGATCGCGGGCGTCGCGGCGAAGTGCCCCGCGTGCCCGGCGTCGTCTTGTATCTCCCACTCGGCGGCCGGGATGCGCTCGGCCAGCCACCTGCCGTGCCCGGCCGGGACGGCCTGGTCGAGCGCGCCGTGCCAGAGCCGCACCGGCCGGGAGATGGCCGCCGGATCGAACCCCCACGGCAGGCCGAAGAGGGCGTGCAGGTCGTCGACCCAACCATCGAGGCCCGGCCGGATCGCCTCGGCGAACGCCGCGCCGACCATGGCGCTGATCTCGGGGCGCGCCAGGACGGCCTGGTCGTTGGCGGGCAGCAGCGCCGGACCACCCTGCCCCAACCCGCCGAGGTACGCCGCGATGGCGGCGCGACCCTCCAACGCCACCGCCGCGCTGCGGCGGTTGCCGTCACCCATCCCGGCCGTCCAGTCCAGACCGGGGGCGTCGCGTGGCGCGAGACCGGCAAGCACCGCCGCCCGGGTGACCCGGTCCGGGAACCGCGCCACGAACGCGAGCGCGTGCGGTCCGCCGCCGGACACCCCGATGATCCCGAAGCGGTTCAGGCCCAGCTCGTCGGCGATGGCCGCGATGTCGTAGGCGCCGTCGACGACACGCCGTCCCGGCATCGGGGTGGAGTTGCCGAAGCCGGGACGGTCGTAGGTGATCAGCCGGACGTCGAGCCGTTCGAAGAGTGCCGGATCCGGATACCGGGCCAGGCGGCTCATCGGGCTGCCGCAGACCGACACGACCGGGATGCCGGCGGGCACACCCCACTCCTCGACCGCCAGCACCCGTCCGTCGGTCGTTTTCACCTCACGCATGACGCCGACGGTAATCGGCGTGGGCGCACGGCACCGGATTCGTCTGCCGGCAGCAGAAGCAACCGCTCCTACGCGTCGGAGCGCTTCAGCCGCCAGGCTGCCGCGACCAGGATCGCGAGGAGGTACGCGGCGAACACCGCGAGTCCCGCTGCCGGGGCGAGTGCTCCCGATTCGGCACTGACCGCGGTGAACGAGTTTGCCGCGTTGGTCGGGAGAAACTCCACCACGTCGCCCCAGGAGTCCGGCAGGAGCAGGGCGGCGACCCCGCTGAGCAGGAACATGAGGCCGAACAGGCTGCTGATGGCGGCCGGGGTGGACCGCAGCAGCGCGCCGAGGCCGAGGCCCAGCAGCCCTGCGCCGGTCACGGTGACGGCGGAGCCGATGACCGCGCGGGTGACACCGGGATCCGACCAGGACGCGCCGCTGTCGCCGAGGATCGCCTGGCCGGCGGTGAAGGCGATGACGGTGGCGGCCAGGCTGACCACGAACACCACTGCGGCGAAGACGGCGATCTTGGCCCACAGGACGGGCAGCCGCTTGGGGACCGCGGCCAGCGACGACCGGATCATGCCGGTGGCGTACTCGCTGGCCATGAAGAGCACTCCGAGGGTGCCGAAGGCGAGCTGAGCGAAGTTGGTGCCGGCCAGGCTGATCTCGACCGGGCCGACGGGCCCTCCCCCCGGACCGCCGGGACCGTCACCGATGGTGGGACCGCCGCTATCGAAGGTCGAGGTGGCGAGCAGGCCGATGCCGACGAGGAAGAGGACGCCGACGCCGAGCGTGATGATCGATGATCGCAGGGACCAGAACTTGATCCACTCTGCACGGATGACGCGTCGCGGGGTGACGCGCAGGTCGGGCATGCTGACGGCGGTGGTCATCGCGCTAGGGCTCCTGTCGCTTCCGCGATCGTGGCGGTGGCCTGGTATTCGACCGCGTCTCGGGTCAGTTCCATGAAGGCTTCCTCGAGCGAGGGGCGTTTGTGGGTGAGTTCGTACAGCGGTATTCCGTGCGCGGCGGCCGTGTCGCCGATCTGCTCGGCCGTGACGCCGGAAACCTCCAGCACGTCGCGTTCGACGGTACGAATAGTCGTTTCGGGTCCGGCGATCATCCGGTGCAGTTCCGCGGCCCGGCTGGAGCGAATCCGGATGGTGTCGGGCGATGCCTGCGCGATGAATTCCCCCACCGACACGTCAGCGATCAGCTTGCCGCGCCCGATGACGATGAGGTGTTCCGCGGTCAGCGCCATTTCGCTCATGAGGTGTGACGACACGAACACGGTGCGGCCCTGGGTGGCCAGATCCTGCATGAGGGTCCGGATCCACAGGATGCCCTCCGGGTCGAGCCCGTTCACCGGCTCATCCAGGATCAGCACCTCGGGGTCTGCCAGCAACGCGGAGGCGATGCCCAGGCGCTGACCCATGCCCAGCGAGAACCCGCCGGCCCGCTTGCGGATGACGCCATGCAGGCCCACCAGGTCGATCACCTCGTCGACCCGGGCCCGGGGCACACCTGTGGTGGCGGCCATCGCGGTCAGGTGATGGTAGGCGGACCGGCCGGGATGCACGGCCTTGGCATCGAGGAGGGCACCCACTTTGCGCAGCGGCGCCGTCAGGTCGGCGTATCTCTGACCGTTGATGGTGGCGGTGCCTGCGGTCGGCCGGTCAAGCCCGAGAATCATGCGCATGGTCGTCGATTTGCCCGCGCCGTTGGGGCCGAGAAAGCCGGTGACGATACCCGGCTTGACGGTGAACGTCAGCGCGTCGACGGCTGTTTTGTCGCCGTACCGCTTGGTCAGATTTTCTACCTCGATCATGCGTCAATCGTGCGTTCCGGCAAGGGTGGCCACATCGTCTGCGCGCAGCGCGCCCATACCGCGTGCGGAGTACCTGGCCGGTCCCGGGCTACTGCCACGAGAGGACGTTTCCGGGTAGGCGGGCAGCGTAACGTCGACCTCGTGATATCGGGGAGCACAGTGCGGCACCGGGCCGTCACGGCTGCCCGGAGACACCCGCAGGTGGTGGACGGCGCCTTCGCCGCCAGCCTCGCCGCCATCTACCTCGGGGTCATACTCTCCGGGTTCACCCACCCCGGGCGTGGCGAGCGCCCCCACCTTTCGGTGGCACTCGCCGCGACAGTGGTGGCGGCGCTGGCGATCGCAGGCCGGCGGCGCCGCCCCATGCCGGCTCTGCTGGTGGTGACGGCAGGCACGATCGTCTTCCTCGTGCTGGGCCACGAGCAGCCGATCCTGATGGTTGCGCTGGTCATCGCCACCTACACCATGGCCTCCCGGGCCCACCGTCGGTCAGCCTGGCTCGTCGGGACGGCTGTCGCGTTGGCTCTCTATCTGGTGCGGGTGATGACGCTCGGCGACGGTTGGTGGGCACCGGAAGCGCTCGGGACGGTGGCCTGGGTCGGCATGGCCATCGCTTTCGGCGACGCCACCCGTAACCGCCGGGCCTATGTCGCCGAGATCGAGGCACGTGCCCACCGTGCCGAGCAGACCCGCGAGGAAGAAGCCCGGCGGCGGGTGGCCGAGGAACGTATCCGGATCGCCCGCGAGTTGCACGACGTCGTCGCCCATCACATCGCCGTGATCAACGTCCAGGCGGGTGCCGCCGCCCACGTCCTGAACGACCAGCCCGAGAAGGCGGGACCGGCCCTGGCACACATCCGCCGCGCCGCCGACACGGTCATCAAGGAACTGGCGTCCGTGGTCGGTGTGCTGCGCCAGCCCGACGACGTGTCCACCGAACCGACGCGTGGCCTGGCGGGAATCGAGGACCTGCTGGAGATGCTGGCCTCGGTCGGCCTGACGGTCCAGCGCCAGCAGCACGGCACGGCCCGGGAGCTGCCGGCCGTGGCCGACCTGGCGGCCTACCGGATCGTGCAGGAAGCCCTCACCAACGCGCACAAACACGGGACCGGCGGCGCCACCCTCAGCATCACCTACGCCCCGGACGAGATCATCATCGAGATCACGAACCCGGCCCCCGCCGAGCACCGGTCCGCCGACATCGGCGGTTACGGGATCATCGGCATGCGCGAACGGGCCGCCGCGGCCGGCGGTGCCATCAGCGTGGGCCGCCGAGCCGACAACCAGTTCGTCGTCCGTGCCGTGCTTCCCCTGCCGGCCGACGACCAGGAACCGGCCGAGAGGCGTCCATGACCATCCGGATAGTGCTCGCCGATGACCAGGCCCTCATCCGGGCCGGCTTCAAGATGATCATCGAGTCCGAGCCCGGCATGCAGGTGGTCGGGGAGGCGTCCGACGGGCGGGAGGCGCTGGCCTGCGCCCGCAGCACCCGCGCCGACGTCGTGCTCATGGACATCCGCATGCCGGGGATGGACGGCATAGAAGCCACCCGGCGCATCGTGGCCGAGGAGGACCTCGCCGGCGTACGGGTGCTCGTACTCACCACCTTCGAGATGGACGAGAACGTCGTACGGGCGTTGCGGGCCGGTGCGAGCGGCTTTCTCGGCAAGGGCGTCGAACCGGCCGAACTGCTGCGGGCCATCCGCGTCGTAGCCGCCGGCGACGCGCTGCTGTCACCGCAGGCCACCCGGGGTCTGATCGGCCACTTCCTCGCCACCATCGAGGCGGACGAGCAACCCGCCCCGGCCGCCCTGGGCTCCCTCACCGACCGGGAGCGTGAGATCGTCATCCTGGTCGCGCACGGGCTGTCCAACGAAGACATCGCCGAGCGGCTGTTCCTCTCGCCACTCACGGTCAAGACCCACGTCAACCGGGCCATGAACAAGCTCGACGCCCGCGACCGTGCCCAACTCGTCGTCATCGCCTACCAGAGCCGGCTGGTCCGACCGGGTGAAGCGATCCGGTGAACTTCACAGTCGCCATCGGGCTCTGCGTGGCGTCGTCGGTCGCGTACGCCGTCGCGGCACTGCTGCAACGTCGGCTGGCACCCCACCCGCTCACCGCCCTCGCCCGGAACCCGTCCTGGTGGTACGCCCTGCTGCTCAACGGGGCTGGCGCGGCGCTGCACGTCGCCGCCCTGCGGTACGGCCCACTGCTGCTGGTGCAGCCCTTCGGGCTGCTCACCCTGGTGCTCGCCGTCGTCATCGTCGCGATCGAGCGCAACCGGCCGGTCACCGGCCCGCAGTGGCGAGGGCTCGGCCTGACCTGTGTCGGACTGGGCGGCCTGCTCGCCCTCATCGATGCCGGCCACGCCACCACACTGCGCGCGGACCAACTTCCCGTCCTGCTCGTCGGCACCGCCGTGCTGCTGTTGACACTAACCGTCGTCAGCCGCCGGCCCGCCGCTTCGAACCTGTGGGCGGCCGGTGCCGCAGGCATCAGCTTCGGCGTCGCGTCCGCCCTGACCCAGACCGTCACCCTCGAACTGAGCACCGGCAACCTCCTCGCCCCGGTGGCCCTGACCGCCGCCACGGCCACTGCCGCGCTCGCGCTCGCCGGGGTGCTCTTCACCCAGGTGTCCTACCGCCGTCGCTTCGGTGCCGCCCTGGCCACCAGCACGTTGACGAATCCCGCCGCCGCAGCCGGAATCGGCATCATCCTGCTCGGCGAGGGATTCCGCTTCGGGCTGCTCGGGGCCGTGCTCGCTGCCGCCTGCGCCGTGCTCGCCGGCAGCGGCATCGCCCTGCTGACGGTGGCCGCCGAACCGGCACCCACGCTGCCCGGACCGCGCCGCGTGCCACTGGTGGCGCGGCGATCGCGTGCGCGTGCGGGCAGCAGAAGGCCCCCGGATGCCAGGTGAGGCACCGGGGGCCGTCCGCTGTGTCGTGCCGTGCCGTCACACCGTGGCGAGTGCCTCAGTGGGTGCCAGCCGAGAGGCGCGGATCGCCGGATAGAGGCCGGCGAAACCACCGATCACCAGGGTCGCGGCGACACCGCCGAGGGTCGCCCAGGCCGGCACCACCGTCGGCCAGCCCTGGGACAGCGCGTACCCGCCGGTGACCAGGATGCCGAGCAGCACCCCGCCGATCCCGCCGAGCGCCGACAGCAGCAGCGACTCGGCGAGGAACTGGGTGCGGATCTGCCCCCGGGTGGCGCCGAGCGAGCGGCGCAGACCGATCTCGGCGCGCCGCTCCAGGACCGAGATGACCATCGTGTTGGCCACCCCGACCCCACCGACGAGCAGCGCCACCGCACCGAGGCCGAGCAGCAGCGCGGTGAACGTCTCGTCGGTGGCCTGGGCGGCGGCCAGGGCGTCCGACGGGCGGGAGACGTCCACCTCGTTCGGTGCCTCCGGGTTGGCCGTCGCGCCGAGCACCGCGCGGACCGCCTCGACCTGGTCGGCTTCACTGCGGGTGTAGACGGTGGTCGGGTGGCCGTCGAAGCCCAGGTGGCTGGCGGCGACCTCCCAACCGATCAGCGCCGAGCTGTCCAGCTCCGGCGCGAGCGGCGCCGGGGCGAGGACGCCCACCACGGTGAACCAGCGGCCACCGAGCCACACCTGCACGTCCGGGCCGGCGGTCGGCAGCCCGAGCCGCTCGGCAGCGGTCGCGCCGAGCACCACGGCCGGGTACCGGGCGGTGGCCGGGTTCAGCCAGGTGCCGCTCACCACCTCGACCCCGACCGTATCCAGCAGGCCGAGCTGTGCCGCCCGGACGGCGATGCCGCCGCTCTCCGCCGCCGGGACGCGGTCGGTCCGGTAGACGTTGCCGTCGACCTGGCCGGTGGCGGTCGCGTGGGTCACCGGCCCGATCCGGCTGATCATCGCGACCGCCTCGGACGGCAGTTGCGCGTCGCCGTTGAAGAGGGTCCGGCCCGGCGACACGGTGAGCAGGTTGGTGCCGAGCGCGGCGAGGGTGCGGTCCAGTTCGGCCCGCGACGACGAGGAGATCCCGACCACGGAGACCATCGCGGCGATGCCGATGGCGATGCCCAGTGCGGAGAGGAACGCCCGCAGCGGCCGGGTCCGCAACCCCACCCCGCCGACGCGGACCACGTCGGCCGCGGGCATCCGGGCCGGGACGAGCCGGGGGGACCGGTCCGGGGAGAGCACCGCCATCTCAGCTCACCCCGCTCGACACCGGCCGGGAGTCGGCGCGCAGCCGCCCGTCGCGCATCTGCACCTGGCGGGGCAGGCCGGCGGCGATCTCCCGATCGTGCGTGATCACCACGACGGTGGTCCCGGCCCGGTTGAGGTCGTGCAGCAGGTCGAGCACGGCCGTACCGGAGCTGGTGTCGAGGTTTCCGGTCGGCTCGTCGGCCAGCAGCACGGCCGGCTCGCCGACCACCGCGCGGGCCACCGCGACCCGCTGCCGCTCACCGCCGGAGAGTTCGTGCGGCCGGTGCCCGAGCCGGTGCCCGAGACCGACGCGGTGCAGCGCGGCCTCCGCGCGCCGCCGCCGCTCCCGTCGGGGTACGCCGGAGTAGAGCAGCCCGTCCGCCACGTTGTCCAGCACCGGTACGCCGGGTGCCAGGTGGAACTGCTGGAACACGAAACCGATCCGGCTGGCCCGCAGCGCGGAGAGTTGCCGGTCGGTCAGCCGCGCCACGTCGTGCCCGTCGATCAGGACGGTGCCCGAGCTGGGCCGGTCCAGCGTGCCGATCAGGTTCAGCATCGTCGACTTGCCGGAGCCGGACGGCCCGACGATCGCCACCAGCTCACCGGAGGCGATGCGCAGCGACACGTCGGCGAGGGCGACCACCCCGCCGGCGTACCGCTTGCCGACCTGGTCGAGCACGATCACGTCCGCGGTCACCGGGGCATCCCGACGGTCGTACCCTCGGTGATGCCGTCGCCGGTGACCTCGACCCGGCCGTTGGCGAACAGCCCGGTGGTGACCGCGACGATCCGGCGGGAACCGCCCTCGACGATCTCCAGCCCGTAGCCACCCTCGGCCAGGGCCAGCAGCGCGGCGACCGGGACGGTCAGCACGTCGGGGCGTTCGCTGACGGTGAAGGTCAGCTCGGCCGAGGCCCGGTCGAAGTCGGCCAGGGCCTTCTGGTCCTCGACGCTGACCACCACCTCGATCTTCGTCTCGGTGCCGGAGTCCCCGGACGTACCCGCCGACGTGCTCTTGACGACCGTCTCGACGGTGCTGATCTTCCCCTCGACCCGCTTGTTGTCGGGCAGCGTGATCTCGACCGACTCACCCCGCTTGGCCAGCCGCTGATCGTCGACGTCGAGTTCGGTGGTGACCAACCGATCGGTGCCGGTGTACGTGAGCACGGCCTGGCCGGGCTGCACGGCCGCCCCGACGTCGAGCTGATGCCCCTCGACCCGGACCGCGGAGTCGGCGTACACGATCTGGCCCAGCTCGACCCGGCCGGTCTCGGCCACCCCGAGGTCGTCCTGCCAGGCCTGGACCGCGTCGGCGGTGGCCCAGGTGTACTCGTCGTCCACGGTGAAGCCGGTGTAGCCGAGCGCCTTCAGGTTCCGCTCCAACTGCGCGACGTCCGCACCCTCGACGCCGGGCTGGAGAGTCCGGTACGCGGGCACCTTTCCGTAGAGCAGCACCACCGGATCACCGTCGACGGTGTAGAGCGCCTTCCCGCGCCGGACCGTGGCGCCGGCGTCGGGCAGCGCGGTGATCGTGCCGGACAGCCGGCTGGCGGCGGTCCGGCTGGGGCCGTACCCGAGTTCCCCGTCGACGGTCTCCGCGTCGGCGAGCGTCTGCTTGGTGACGGTGGCGCTGGCGGACGACACCTTGTCGGCCTCGGCCGCGTCATCCTCCGCGCCACCGCCGAAGCCGATCGCGGCGGCCACGCCGGCGACGGCGACGAGCAGCAGCGCCACGCCGCCGGCGACGGCTCCCAGACGGGTACGGCGGTGGGGCGGGGTCACCGGCCGCCCCCGAACTGCGGCGCGTACTGCCGGCACTTCTCCATCGCCGCCTGGAACGTCGGGTCATCCATGTCGAACCGGAAGGCGTCCCGATCGATCTGGATCCGGCCGTCCGCCGCCGGGTCCGGGAAGTCGGCTACGCCGTTCTCCCGCATGCACTTGGCCATCGCCCGCATCTGTTCGAGCTGCTGCGCGTCGAGCTGCGGCGGCTGGCCGCCGTTGGGCATCAACTCGCGACACTTCTCCATCGCCGCTTGGAGCTTGCTGCGGTCCACGTCACCGTTGAACTGGAACCTCGACCCGCCGTCACCCCCCGGATCAGGCATGTCCACACCGTTCTCCCGCATGCAGCGGGCGAATTCGAGCCGCTGTTCCTCTTCGCTGCCGCCGGTGCTGCCGCTCGCCGAGGCGGAGGCTGCGGCCCCGCCCCCACCGGCTGTCGCCACCTGAGTCCCGCTGTCGTCCTGGCCGGCGCACCCGGCCAGCGCGAACGCCAGCAGCACGGGGAGCAAGAGTGTTCTCCGTCGCATCGTCGGTGTCCCTTCCCAGCGTCCGGCGACCTTCGCCGAACGGTTCGCCCGGCGGCTGTGCGCCGGGACGCGTGCCCGGCGCATCCGCCGGACACCCGGACAGTTCAGCCGAGACCGCGTATCGCGGGCGTAACCGAATCCGTTTACGGCGGCGTTACCGCCGGTCGCGGCACTATTGGCCGGTGCGAGTGCTGGTGGTGGAGGACGAGGACGTGTTGGCGGACGCCATCGCGGAGTGGCTGCGCCGGGAGGCGTTCGCGGTCGACGTGGCGTACGACGGTGACGCCGCCCTGGAACGGCTGGGCGTCAACACGTACGAGGTGGTGGTTCTCGACCGGGACCTGCCGGTGGTGCACGGCGACGAGGTGTGCCGGGCGATCGTCGACGCGGGTGGCGAGACCCGGGTGCTGATGCTCACCGCGGCGGCGGCGGTCCGCGACCGGGTGGCCGGTCTCGCGCTGGGCGCCGACGACTACCTGGTGAAGCCGTTCGCGCTGGTGGAACTGGCTGCCCGGGTGCACGCGCTGACCCGGCGGGCCGGCCCGGTGGCGCCACCGACGCTGCGCCGGGCCGGGATCGTGGTCCAACCGGCCCGGCGTGAGGTCCACCGCGACGGCCGGCTCGTGCCGTTGACCCGTAAGGAGTTCGCGGTGCTCGTCGAGTTGCTGCGCGCGGACGGCGCGGTGGTCTCCGCCGAGGACCTGCTGGAGCGGGCCTGGGACGAGCACATCGACCCGTTCACCAACGTCGTCCGGGTCACCATGATGAAGCTGCGCCGCAAACTCGGTGACCCGCAGGTGGTGGAGACCGTGCCGGGAGTGGGGTACCGGATCCGATGAAACGGCTCAGCCTTCGCGGCCGGCTCACCCTGGTCTACGGCGGTCTCTTCCTGCTCGCCGGCATCGTCCTGCTCGGCGTCACGTACGTGCTGGTGGACCAGCGGACGCCACAGCCGTTCCGGACCGAGTTCCTGGACCGGGGCACGCTACCCACCCGCACGTACCCCAGCGAGCAGGACTTCGAGCGGTTCCGGGCGCTGATCCAGGACGTGCAGAGCGAGGCGAAGCGGGACGCGCTGGAGTCTCTGCTCACCCAGGGCGGCATCGCGCTTGTGGTGGTTTCGGCGGCGGCCGTCGCGATCGGTTGGTTGATCGCCGGCCGGGCGCTGCAACCCCTGCACCAGATCACCGGAACGGCCCGCCGGATCGCCAGCGCCGACTCCGCCGGGCGCGGACTGCACGAGCGGATCGCGTTGACCGGCCCCCGCGACGAGGTACGCGAACTCGCCGACACCTTCGACCAGATGCTGGAGCGGCTGGACCGTTCCTTCGACGGGCAACGGCGCTTCGTGGCGAACGCGTCGCACGAGCTGCGGACCCCGCTGACCATCAACCGGGCGCTTGTGGAGTTGGCGGTGAGCCGGCCGGACGCCCCGGCCGAGCTGCGCCGCCTCGGCGAGGCGCTGCTGTCGGTGAACGAGCGGCACGAGCGGCTCATCGACGGCCTGCTCACGCTCGCCGACTCGGAGAACGAGCTGACCGAACGCGCCGAGGTGGACCTGGCCGAGATCGCCGCGTACGTGATCGACCAGGCCGGGGCGGCGTCACCCGGCATCGCGGTGCGCCGATCGCTGGATCCGGCCCCGACGCAGGGCGACCCGGTGCTGCTGGAACGGTTGACGTTCAACCTGGTGGAGAACGCGTTACGGCACAACGTGCCGGCCGACGGCTGGGTGGAGGTGCGGACCGCGATGGCGGCCGGACGCCCGACGCTCGTGGTGGTCAACACCGGCCCGGTGGTGCCGGGCTACGACATCGAGACGATGTTCCAGCCGTTCCGGCGGTTGAGCCGGGAGCGACTGGCCGGGGCCCGCGGCTTCGGGCTGGGCCTGTCGATCGTACGGGCGGTGGCGCGGGCCCACGGCGGCACCGCCGAGGCCGCCCCGCGCCCCGGCGGCGGCCTGACCGTCACCGTCACCCTGCCGCCAGCCTGACGTCTCGGTGCGGGTCGGCGCCGCAACACCGATGGCGGTGCCGGCCATAGTTGGTTGTGACGCATCAGGTACGGCCGTCCGACGAGGAGCTGTGGTCTTCGATCACCGCCGGTGACGAGACGGCTTTTGGACGGCTCTTCGACCGCTACTCGCGTGCGATCTACAACCACGCCTTCCGGTTGACCGGCTCCTGGTCGACGGCGGAGGACGTCACCCAGACGACCTTCCTCGTCGCGTGGCGGCGGCGCCGGAAAGCCCACCTGGTGGCGGGTTCGGCATTGCCGTGGCTGCTTGTCGTCGCGACGAACACGGTGCGCTCGGAGTGGCGGTCGGCCCGCCGGTGGCTGGCGCTGCTGCGACGGGTACCGGCAGCGGAACACGCCGACGGCGATCTCGCCGACGAGGTCGTCGCCCGGTTGGACGACGAGCGGCAGATGGCCGCTCTGCTCGCGGCCGTACGTCAGCTTCCGCCGGCCGAGCGGGAGGCGGTGGCGTTGTGCCTGTGGTCGGGCGTGTCGTACGCGGATGCGGCATCGGTGTGGGGAATCAGCGAGGTGGCGGTGCGATCGAGGGTGAGTCGTGCCCGCAGTCGCCTGGCCGGCCTGCTGTCCGAGAAGATTCAGGAGGCGAAACGATGAACGACATGCTTGAACCGCCGGCGGAGCGGGACCTGCCGCCGCGTGCGGCGTACGCGATGCGGGCCCGACTGTTGCGCGCGACCGGGCACCGTCCGGCCCGCGCGGGACGGCGGAGGATCGCCGTGGCCGGGTTGGCGCTGTCGCTCGCGACCGCTGGCGTGGTGGCCGGGGTGTGGGACCGTCCGGACCGGCCGACTGAATCGGGACCGGGGGTACGTCTGGTGGCCATGGGGGTCGCCGAGGCGTCACCGACTTCGCGCGACGCGGCCGAGCGGTGCCTGAGTTGGTTCGCCAGGGAAAGCGGCACCGGCTCGGTGCGGGGTGGGCAGCGGTTCCGGCTGACCATAGACGATCTCGCGGTGTCGATCGATGCGGATGATCGCACGCTGGTGTTGTTCATGAACGACGCCGGCTACGCGACCTGTGACTCCCGGGTGCTGGGGGTGCAGGCGCCCGGCGACACGGCGGTGGGCGGCAGCGTCGCCCAGGACCGCTGGCCGCGCGGCGGCTGGCTGCCGGGGCCGGTGCAGCGGCTGCTGTTGACCACGACCGAGGCCGACGGCGGGGACGTCGCGGTCAGCGGCCGGGTCAGCGCCCGGGTCGCCCGACTGGTGCTCGACCACGGCGACGGCCGGACCACCACCGCGCGGCTCTCCGACGGTGCGTTCGGTCTGCTGACGACCGACGCCCGACTCACCGCAGCAGACAATCCGGAGCTGGCCAGCTACGACGCCGAGGGCACGGAGATCGACAGGCGTCCGCTGTTCCAGGCCGAGGACCAGCTCGCCCACTGTTACACCACGCCGGCGGGCGAGGTGGTCTACGGCAAGCCCGCCGCCGACTGCCGCCCGGCAGAGCCCTGGCAACGCTGAGGTGCCGGACCGCACACCCCACCACCCGCGCTGATCATGAAGTTATTGCCCTAGGAAGGCGATTTCCAGGGCAATAACTTCATGATCAACCAGTGGGTCAGGACGAGGTGCGAGGGGCTTGGATGGACTCGATCACTCGGGGACGGAGTTCGGCGGCGCGGATGACGGCGTCGACCGAGCCGACCTCGACCGCGCGCTGGATGTTGTGCACCCGGTCGAACTCCGCGGCCACCTCGCCGAGCTTCTCCGCGTGCACCGACGAGCGCAGTTCGTCGAGTTCGGCGGTGAGCGTGGCCCGGTCGGCACCGCTGGCGGCGGCGACCCGGGCCTCCAGGTCGCGTACCCGGGAATCGGCCGCGGTGCGGGACTTGACCTCGCCGGCGAAGACCACGGCGGCGGCCGGAGCGCCACCGAGCACCGACGCGAACGAGCCCTCCAACGCCAGCACCGTCATGTTCGGGTTCAGCGCCTTCGAGAAGACCACGAACGCACCACCGTGGTACCGCGAGATCACACAGAACACGATGGGCCCGCGGAAGTTCACGATGGCCCGGCCGATCTCCGCGCCGTACTCCAGTTGCAGCTTGCGCATCGACTCGGGTGAGCCGTCGAAGCCGGAGAGGTTCGCCAGCACCACCAGCGGGCGGTTGCCGCTGGCCGCGTTGATCGCCCGCGCGGCCTTCTTCGACGAGCGCGGGAAGAGCGTGCCGGCGGTGTAGGTGTCCGGGCCGTCGGTGGGCGGGAAACCGCGCCGGGGGACCGAGCGGGACTCGATGCCCAGCAGGCACACCGGGATGCCGCCGAGATGCACGTCCTGCACCACTGCGGTCTCCGCGTCGGCCATGCCCGCCCAACGTTCCAGCACCGGGTGGTCCTGGTCGGCGAGCGCCCGCATCACCGTCCGGATGTCGAACGGCTTCTTGCGCTCCGGGTTGGCGGTGCTGGAGAAGATCTCGCCGACGGTGGCGAAGTCGCTGCCGGCCACGGTGTGCGGGAAGTCGGAGATGTCGCGGTCGACAGGGTCGATGGTGGTGGTCCGGCGCGGCCCCGCCTCACCCGGTACGACGTACGTGTGGTCGTAGTGCGACATCAGCACGTCCCGGGCGGCCGGCAGGTCCGGCGCCCAGTACTGCGCCTGCCCGTTCGGGCCCATCACCCGGTCGTAGCCGCCGATGCCGAAGTTGTCCTCGGCGGACACCCCACCGGAGAAGTCGAGCGACTGCTTGCCGGTGAGCACCATCGCCGAGTCCGGCGTCATCACCAGGATGCCCTTGGTGTGCATGAGCATCGTCGCCTCGGCGTTCCAGTACGGCTGCGCACCGACGTTGATGCCCGCCACCACGATGTTGATCTCACCGCCGTCCTGGGTGAACTCGACGATCCGCTTGAGCGCCGCCGCCACCCAGTCCATGTTCTCGGTGCCCGACGTCATCGAGATCCGGGCCCCGGCGGAGAGCGCGTACCACTCCAGCGGCACCCGCATCCGCTCGGCCAGGTCCAGCGCGGCGATCACCCGCCGGCACTCCGGTTCGGAGAGGGCACCCAGCGACTTCGTGGGATCGCCGAGCAGCACGACCCGGCTGATGCCCTCCGGGTGTCGCGAGGTCACTGTGGTGACCACACCGGCGACGATCGCCGCCCGGTTGCGCCCCTTCGGCCGGTCGACCGGCACCAGCACGTGGTTCTCGTCCAGGTCGTGCTCGACGAAGTCACCGAGCAGCCGGGTCAGCTCGTACGGGTAGACCGTGTTGCGGCTGCTCGCGCGCAGCACCTTGAGCCGGTAGTCGTCGAGCGGCTCCACCGCGTCCACCGGCGGCTCACCGATGGTCAGCTCGGCCTCGCCGGTGGCGTCGAAGGAGATCCGTACGCCCACCTTCGTCAGCTCTCCGGTGGCCCGGTTGCGCTGCCGGGCGATGAAGAGGATCTCCTCCAGGCCGGCACCGATCGTCGTCGGCCGGACCCGACCGGCGATCATCTCCATCTCGGCGCGGGTGAGTTCGCTCGGCGGCCAGACGTAGATCACGATCCGGTTGGTGGGGAAGCGGGTCTTCGACGGCCGTCGCGACTGGGCGCGGCGGATCGAGTCGAGGCAGGCGGCGACGGCGTCCTCGGTCGTCGGCAGGGCGACCAACCGGCCATCCTGCTCCCGCAGCTCGGTCAGGTCACGCACCTGCGCGAACGCGACGAGACGCTCGTCGGAGGGGTTCTCCCGGGCCACGCACTGGAAGAGGTAGACCTCCTCGTCCGCCGACGGCAGCCGGGTCAGGTCGAACTTGTGCAGCCGCTCCAGCTGCATCCGCTGCGCGATGTACGGGTGCAGGCCACGGATCAGCCGCTCCTCGACCATCCCGGTGCTGGCCGGACGGAACGTGAAGTGGTGGTGCATCACCGCCCCGCCGCGCCCGGCGACGGTGGTGGTGAGCCGGTGCACCTGGCGCGGCAGCGGATGCGCGTTGATCACGTCGAGTAGCGTGGCGGCCGTCGCGTCGAAGTCCTCCGGCTGGTTCTCCCAGGCCAGGTAGATGTCGGCGTCGATGGCGTCGCCGTCGCCCGCCAACTCGGCGAGCCCCCGCAGCGCGCCACCGAGCGCGTCGAAGTTCACCGCGGCGGAGACGACGCTGGAGTCGGCCCGGTCGGCGACCACGAAGGTGCAGCCGGCGACGGCGCGGGTGCGTACGCCGGTCAGCCGCTTGTTGCCGTAGTACCGCCGGGTCAGCACCTCAAGCATCACCGCGTTGTCCAGGTGGTCCCGGACGAGCCGCTGGCCGAGCAGCCGGACCAGTGGCTCGGTGCTGCGTACCATCGCCGCGATCCGGTCGGCGCGGTCCGGGGAGTCCGGGTGCGTGTCCAGGTGCCGCAGGTGACCGCGTACCTCGGCGTAGACCCGGGCCCGGTTGCGGCGCAGCAGCGGCTGGGCGAACCAGGCGAACACCACGCCCCGCGCCAGGTCGGCGACCACCGGGAAGCGGACCTGCGTCGCGGCCACCAGCCGCTCCAGCGCGAGCCCGGCCGGCTCCCGGAGCGCCTGCTCCGGCGGCGGTTCGCGCAGCCAGGACCGGAGCAGCGTGGCGATGACCGAGGCGTCGGTGGCACCGCGCTGCTGGGCGAGGAAGATCCGGAAGACGGCGGCTTCCAGCTCGGGGGAGCGTTCCAGGTCGGTGACGCCGTAGTGGCCGAGCGCCCGGGAGAGCCGGGCCTGGAACGCGTCCGGCAGCCCGGCCCGCTCGACGTCGAGGCTCTGCAGGTAGGTGTGGAAGTACTCGCGGGCGCTGTGCAGGTGGGCCCCGCCGTCCTCACCGCTGGGCCGGTTGCGGCTCAGCTCGGCGAGGTCGGCGAACGCGTTGACCAGGTCGATCTCCTCGGCCAGCGGCCGATGCCCGTCCTCGGTCGCGGCCTGCCGCGCGGCGAGGTAGTCGTCGAGCACCCGGCGGTCGTCGTGCGGGTCGACGTCGAAGCCGAGCAGCAGCCCGCGCAGATCCTCCTGGCAGCGGCGGACCTGCTGGGCCGCCGGGGCCGCGCTGGCCGCGGCGGGCAGGTCCAGTTCGACGGCGGTGGTCGGTGCCTCGGCCGCCTCGTCGGCCTCGTCGCTGAGCGGCTCCAGCCGCAGCAGCGCCGCGCCGGCCTCCACCTGGCTGCCCACCGAGACGGAACATTCCCGCAGCCGTGCCTTGAACGGTGCCCGCAGCACCGTCTCCATCTTCATGGCCTCCAGCACCAGCACCGGTGCGCCCGCCTCGACCTCGGTGCCGACCTCCAGCGGGGTGGCGACCACCAGCGCGGGCATCGGCGAGCGGAGCACGCCGCCCTCGTCACGGCTGACCCGGTGGGTGACCCCGTCCACCTCGATCAGGTGGACCGGCCCGTGGGTGCCGGTGAGCAGCCGGTACCGGGTGCCGTTGACCACGATCTGACCGGTGTGCCTGTCGAAACGGTCGAGTTCGACATCGGCGGTACGCACCGCGCTGCCCGCCTCGATGCCGACCCGGAACCGGTGCGCGCCGATCCGGGCCACCCGGGTGCGGTAGCCGACCCCGCGCAGCTTGAGGTCCAACGGCCGGCCGCTGGCGTGCCGCACCTGCGGCCGACCACCGGCCGCCGTCGCCAGCAGCCGCTGCCGCTCGACGCGCTCCTCTTCCTCGTACGCCTCGATGGCGGCGGCCGCCAGCGCGACGGCGGAGTGCCGGTGCCCGACCAGCCGGCCCTCGCCCCGGACCCGGTCGATCCAGCCGGTGTCCGCGCTGGCGTCGATCACCTCGGGCTGATCCAGCAGGTCGAGCACGAAGCTCTTGTTCGTGGCACCGCCCTCGATGATCACTGTGGTGTTCGCCATGGCCCGCCGCAGCCGGCCGAGCGCCTCGTCGCGATCCCGCCCATACGCGATGATCTTGGCGATCATGGAGTCGAAGTCGGCGGGGATGGTGTCACCCTCGCTGACCCCGGTGTCCACCCGGATGCCCGGCCCGGCGGGCAGGTCCAGCCGGGCGATCCGGCCCGGTGAGGGCGCGAAGTCGCGGTCCGGGTCCTCGGCGTTCAGCCGGGCCTCGATGGCGTGCCCCCGCTCCAGCGGCGGCGAGCCCTCCAGCCGGCCCCCCGACGCCACGTGCAGTTGCGCCTTGACCAGGTCGAATCCCGTGGTGGCCTCGGTGATCGGATGCTCGACCTGCAACCGGGTGTTGACCTCCAGGAAGGCGAACAGCCGGTCGCCGGGGTGGTAGAGGAACTCGACGGTGGCCGCGCCCCGGTAACCGACCGCGACGGCCAGCCGCTCGGCGGACGCCTTCAGCTCGGCGGCCTGGTCCGCGTCGAGCACCGGCGACGACGACTCCTCGATGACCTTCTGGTTGCGCCGCTGCACCGAACAGTCCCGGACGCCGAGCGCCCACGCGGTGCCCTGACCGTCGGCGATCACCTGCACCTCGACGTGCCGGGCACCGGTGACCAGGCGCTCCAGGAACACGATGCCGCTGCCGAACGCCCGTGCCGCCTCCTGGCTGGTGCGCTCGTACGCGTCGACCAGCTCGGCCTCATTGTTGATCACGCGGATGCCCCGCCCGCCGCCACCCGCGGTCGCCTTCAGCATCAGCGGGTAGCCGATCCCGGCCGCGGCGGTCCGCGCGGCGTCCAGGCTCTCGACCGCGCCCCGGCTCCACGGCGCGACAGGTACGCCGACCTCCTCGGCGATCAGCTTCGCGCCGATCTTGTCGCCGAGTTGCCGCATGGCGTCCGCGTGCGGCCCGATGAAGGTGACGCCGACCTTCTCGCACAGCTCCGCGAACGCCGGATCCTCGGCGACGAAGCCCCAACCGACCCAGGCGGCGTCCGCCCCGGTCTCCACCAGCGCCCGCTCCAGCACCTTCAGATCGAGGTACGGGCGTCGGGACGCGGGCCCGAGGTCGTAGGCGATGTCCGCGGAGCGGACGAAAGCGGCGGTACGGTCGACGTCGGTGTAAAGGGCGACAGTCTCGACCCGCGCCCCGGTCTCGGCAGCCAGCTCTCGGACCGCGTGGATGAGCCGCATCGCGGCCTCACCACGGTTGACGATGGCGATACGGCTGAACACCCGATCGACCCCTCCGCTAGACCTACCTCGAACGATGCCTCAGGCTGGCAACCCCGGCAGCAATCACCTTTGTGCCTACGGGCCGACCACGCCATACCGTAACCACCGAACCCTACGTGGCCGCGATTGTAGGAACCCGACAAAATCTTTTGGCTGTCGCAGCCCAGCCCGGTGAGCCGCGCTGGTTGCGGCACGCCGTCCGGGCCGGCAGAGGCCACAGGTTGCCGCGTCTCGTGCACCAGCGCTCAGCGGGCACCTGCTCGCGTCGGTGGCTAGGCCGGATGGGCGTGGGCGAGCGTGGCGTAGACGATGATGTTGTCGCGGTAGCTGTTCCGGGCGCCGTCGAACTCGCCGCCGCAGGTGATCAGCCGTAGCGCGGCGTGGTCGGTGGGCCCGTAGACGGCCTCGCTCGGAAAGTCGTCCTTCGGGTGCCGTTCGACTTTGATGACGGTGAACATGGCCCGACTGCCGTCGGCGCGGTCGATGGTGATGCCGGCACCGGGTTCGAGGTCGACGAGATCGTGGAAGCTTCCGTCGTGGCCCTTCCAGTCGACGTGGCCGGCGAGTACGGCGGGCCCGAGGGCGCCGGGCGTGGGGGCCCTGGTGTACCAGCCGACGTCGGTGGCGGAGTCGGGCACCTGCATCGTCCCGTCGGCTTGCAGGCCGAGCGGCACGGTTTCGGCGCTGACCTTCAGCGACGGGATGGACACCCTGGTCGGAGCTGCGCTGGACATCAGCGGCCCCGAAGTCAGTTCACCCCGCTGACCGTCCGTCCGCGCAGCGCCGTCGGGTGCCATGCCGCCGTCGGGTGCCGTGCCGCTGTCCGGTGCAGCGGTGGCGGTCGTCGACGGGGAAGCGTCCGGTCGGTCAGCCACGAGGCGTCCAATGTTGATGGTGACGGCTGCGGTGAGGGCGAGCGTGGCGGCCACCGCCAGGAGCGTTCGCCCCCGGTAGTGGCCGGCTCGCGCACCGGGTTCGCCGATGGTCATCGCTCGGGCTCCGGGTCAGCTCTGTCGGGCCGGTCGACGACGCAGGCCGACGAGCACGGCGATGCCGAGCAGCGCCGCACCACCGGCCGCGTACCGGCCGAGGCTCGCCGAGTCGGCGCTGCTGCCGTCGCCCGTGGCGACTCCACCAGCGGGAACGGAACCCGCGGCGGCGCCGCTGACCATGCCGCAGGTGGCGGGGTCGGTGGCCTCGGCCGGGATGCCGTTCACGCCGACGGACTTGGCGAAGGTCGATTCGCCGAGGGCCTCCATGTCGTACTTGCCGTTGTCGTTGGCGTCGATCCCGTGCTGCACGATGTGCAGGTCCTTGAGGTGCTCGATGGTGCCGGCCGGCAGCTCGGCGGCGGGGATGGTGCGCGCGTAGGTGAGGTTGCCGTCGCCGTCAGCGGTGGGCATCCGGTCCACCGCCAGCCCACTGGCCTTGGTCATGTCCCCGGTGGTGGTCAGGGAGATGAAGATGTCCCCGTACATCTTCAACCCTTCCTCGGTGCTGACGAACCCGTTGCCGTCGGCGTCAGCGGACTTGTCGGGGCAGTGGAAGTCCATGCCGTCGACCGAGCCGTGGATGTGCTGGGCATGCGGCGAGTTCGGCGTCATGCCCTGCGACTTGATCTCCACCCGCAGGTCGCCGTCGTTGGTCGCGGTGAGCGTGGCGGTGCCGGTGGCACCGGTCTCGTTCAGATCCAGGAGCTTGACCTGGACACTCTCATCGGCGTGCGCCGCGCCCGGGAAGGCGAAGACCAGCGCGACCGCGGGCAGGGCGAGCAGGGTACGGGACAGTCTCACGGTATGTCTCCCATCGCTGACCCCGGCCACCGTGCCGGGGTGTCGTCACCCGGTATTCGTCTCTGGTGCTTGTTCGGATGGGTCGGAGATTCCGGGAAACCGTCTCAGCCGGAGCGCCGGAAGCTGTCGGACAACACCCGGTAGACGGCCTCGCCGTCGGCCCAGCCGGCGTCGGGGGTGACCCAGGTCAGCGCGTACGCCTTGCCGGGCCCGGTGCCGTTGACCAGTAGCCGCCGGGCATGCTGCCGTTGCCCGGCCGGGCTGTCCCAGGTGTACTCCCATTCGGCGGCGCCGCCGGGACGGATCAGCGGCCCGATGCTGATCTTCGTGTAGCCGGGCAGCGCGCCAGCCGCAGTCAGGCGATCGGCCTCGGCCCGCCAGTGGTCACTCGGAATCTTGCGCCGGCTGACCGCCAGGTCGACAGCGAGAAACCGATCGCCGCGCGGATCCGCCAGGCAGATCACGTCGCCATCGAAGAAACGCCACCAACCCGGTGGCACCGCGAGGTGGAAGTCCTCCTCGTCGACGTGCCACGACCAGCCGGGCGGCAGGGCATCGCGGTCGCCGCCCGTAGGCCGTCCCGACGAGACCACGCGCGCCGCAGCTCGTGACGGTGTCAGGCACGCAGCGGCCGGAACCGTGCTGGTCGCCGCACTGAGCGGAGCCGGACTGCCGGTGGCGGCGGGCGAAGCTCCATCGGCAGCCGCGCCCGCGTCCGAGCCCGGATCCGCATCCGCATCCGCATCCGCATCCGCGCCCGCGCTGGTGTCGGTGTCCGCGTCGGGGCCGGCGTCGGTGCTGGTGCCGATGACCGTGCCGTGCAGACCGCCGAGGGCGCGTTGCGCACCGACCACGGTCAGGCCGCCGGCCGCCGCCAGCGCGACCAGTGCGGCCACCAGGGTCGCTGCACTGCGCAGGCCGGTCCGACCGTCGGCCCGTGTCGCCGGCAGCAGCGCCGTGTCGTCGTGCTGATCGGCCGGGCTGGCTGCACCGGGCAGTACCTGCGTGGTCGCGCCAGATCCGGTGTCGGGAAGCCGTTCGGTGCGGTCGTCCGGCCGGCTGGTCGGCACCACCCAGGTCGCGTCGGCGGCGTCTGTGCTGGCAGCGTCGGGTCGTACGCCCAGGTGGAACGACCGGGTCGGAGCGGGCGCGGTGCCGGCGATCTTGCGTAACCTCCGGGCCACCTGGGCGGCGTCCGGACGCCGGCGTACCTCCCGTTCCAGTAGCCCTTCGATGACCCGCTTCAGGGGACCGGCGCGATGCATCTGGTCCGGCGGATCGGTGGACAGGGCCAGCAGCGTCTCCACCAGTCCGGTCCGGCCGTACGGTGGACGCCCCTCGACCGCGGCGTACAGCGTCGCACCGAGCGCCCACAGGTCCGCCTCCGGCGACGACACGCCGGTGCGGACCCGTTCCGGCGCCACGTACTGCGGTGAGGTGCCGATCCCCCAGGACTGGCTGACCGCCGCCGCGCCCTCGATCGCCGCGGACCCGAAGCCGGCCAGCATCGCCCGCCCGTCCTCGGCCAGCAGTACGTTGCGGGGCGTGACGTCGCGGTGCAGCACCCCCGCCCGATGCGCCGCGCGCAGCGCCTCCACCAGCTCGATCCCGATCCGGGCGACCGACTTGACCGGCAGCGGACCGTCATCGGTGAGCACCCGGTGCAACGAGCGCGAGGGCACGTACTGCATGACGATCCATGGCCGGTCGACAACCGAGACCACGTCGTAGACCCAGACCACATTCGGGTGATCCAGCTGGGCCGCTGCCCGCGCCTCCCGCAGGGTCCGCCGACGAAGGTCGGCGCTCTCCTCGGCGGACAGGCTGGCGCGGAACAGCACTTCCTTCAGGGCGACCTCGCGGCCGAGCAGATCGTCGCGGGCCAACCAGATCCGACCCATCGCGCTCTGGCTGATGCATCGAATCAGCCGATAGCGCCCGATATGCTGCGCATCTTCCATCATGCGCGGTATTCGTAGCGAGTAGCGAACTGGATGGGTGTGCGGGGCCATCCGATCCCCGGGCCGTCTCGAACCAGACGCGAGCGGTATGCGTGGACGGAAAGGTGACAGCAGATGGGGGAATCCGGCAAGGATCGGGTTCGTCGCTGGCGACCGGTGGCCCTGAGTTCGCCACAGGCGCCGAGCGTGGAGGAGTTGCTGCGGCAGGTGGGGCGGGGCGACCAGGCGGCATTCGCCAGCCTGTTCGACGCCGTCATCGGCAAGGTGCTCGGTCTGGCCAGTCGGGTGCTGCGTAACCCGCAACTCGCCGAGGAGGTCGCCCAGGAGGTCATGGTGCAGGTGTGGCGTACCGCGGCCCGCTTCGACGCCGAGCGCGGGTCCGGCCTCGCCTGGGTGCTGACCTTGACGCACCGGCGCGCGGTCGATCGGGTACGCGCGGAGCAGGCGCTGACGGATCGGACCGAGCGCGTCGCGGCGATGGACGCGCAGGTGCCGCATGACCAGGTCGCCGAAGCCGTCAGTGCCCGACTGGACCGCGAGCAGGTGCGGCGCTGCCTGGGTCGACTGACCGACCTGCAACGGGAGGCGGTGACGTTGGCCTACTACGAGGGCTACACCTACCGGCAGGTCGCCGAGCGGCTGGACGCACCGTTACCGACGATCAAGAGCCGTATGCGGGACGGGCTGATCCGGATGCGCGACTGCCTCGGCGTGACGATGGGAGAGCGGGCGTGAGCGGCGACATCCACACTCTGGCCGGCGCGTACGCCCTCGACGCGGTCGACGACCTGGAGCGGACAGCGTTCGAACGACACCTGGCGGCGTGCGAAACCTGTCGCCTGGAGGTGGCCGAACTGCGGGAGACCGCCGCCCGCCTCGCCGACGACGTGCCCGACAACGCGGCGCTGCCGGCCGGGCTGCGGGAACGGACCCTGGCCCTCGCGGCGCGGACCCCGCAGGAGCGCGTCGACTCCCCGACGGGCCGTCGCCTGGGCGGCTGGCGGCAGTGGGTGGCCGCCGCGGTGGTGGCAGCGGTCGCGGCGGCTGGCAGCAGCGCGGTCACCTGGGCACTGGTCGACCGTAACCAGCCGGACCGGACGGTCGCCGAGCAGACCCGCCGGATCGCCGAGGTGATCGGTGCCCCCGACGCGCGGGTGTTCCAGGGGACGATCGACGGTGGTGGCAGCGCCACGCTGGTCGCCTCCGCGCAACGCGATCAGGCGGTCGTGGTGCTGCGGGATCTGCCGAGCCCGGGAACGGGCCGCGCCTACCAACTGTGGCTGATCCCGACGACCGGAGCGGCTCGACAGGCCGGTCTGTTGCCCGGTGGCGACACGACCGCGACGACGGTCGTCGGGCCGCTGGTCGACGTGCAGGCGTTCGGTGTGTCCAATGAACCCGAAGCCGGGTCGCCAGCGCCGACCGACGTCGTCGCGCTGCTGCCGCTGGAGTGACGAGGTGCTGTTCGCTAGGCGGCGTCGGTCCGGGCCGCCGACTCCAGTCGCTGGCGATCATCGGGCGGCTGGGTCGGTTCGGGCGGTTGGGGCGGTGCGATCCAGGTGACCAGCACCACCGAAATGATCATGAGGAGGAACCAGGAGGCCAGTTTCGTCAGCGACACCGGATGCCAACCGTCCACCTGGCTGGGGTAGAGCCAGGCGTTCGACCAGGTGGCGATGTTCTCGGCGAGCCAGATGAAGAAGGCGACGAGGAGGAAGGCCAGCAGCAGCGGCATCCGCCAGTGCAGCCGGAAGATGCGGAACCGCATGACACAGCGGCCGAACACCAACGCCACGATGGCGATGAGCAGCCACCGGACGTCCTGCACATAGTGGTTGGTGAAGAAGTTGAGGTAGATCGCGGCGGCCACGCCGGCGGTCAGCCAGCGCCTCGGATACCGGCTGAATCGCAGGTCGAAGAGTCGATTCACGCGCACCATGTAGGAGCCGACCGCGGCGTACATGAACCCGCTGAACAGCGGCACCGCGCCGAGCCGGAGTACGCCGTCGGGTTCGTACGTCCAGGAGCCGATGTGTGTCTTGAACAGCTCCATGATCGTGCCGACCAGATGGAACAGCACCACCACCCGCAGCTCACGCAGGGACTCCAGGCGCCCGAGCAGCATGGCGATCTGGATGGCGATCGCGGCGACGGTCAGGAAGTCGTTGCGGGCCAGCGGCGCATCCGCCGGATACCACAGATGCGCCGCGAGGATGACCGCCAGCATCGCTGCACCGAAGACACACGCCCAGGCCTGCTTGAGCCCGAACACCAGGAACTCGGTCAGCCAGCCGACCGGCCCGCGCTGAGGCAGCCGGGCCAGGACCGCGCGGAACCGGGCGTCGATGGCGCGTTCGGTGGTGGTCAGGGAGACTGCTCCGTCAGGGGTATCCATCGGCCCTGACGCTAGCGGGTCGGTGCAGGTCAACTCGCCCCTGGTGGGGTTCGGGCCGGCCTCCTGGGGCGTTGTAGGTTGCCTCTCATGAGCCACACCCGAGCGGCGCTTTACCTCGACTTCGACAACGTGTTCGGCGGGCTCTACCGACGTACGGTGACCTTGGCGCTGGTGGCCTTGCCGTCGGTGTACCCGGCCTTGCGGGCGATCACCATGACGGTGAGCGTCTTGCCGCGCATCGCGGAGGTCAACTTCAGCGTCTTCCCGGTCGCCCCGCGGATGACCTTCCCGTTGAGCCGCCACTCGTAGCGGTAGGAGTCCACCTTCGGTGACCAGGTGCCGACCGAGGCGGTCACCTTCCGGCCCACCTTGGGCGTGCCGGTGACCTTGGGCTTCTTCGTCGCCTTGGGCGCCTTGCCCTTGGCGACCGCGCTGGTGGCCTTGGAGGTGGCTTTGCCGTCCGGGTGACCGGGCAGGAGCGCGGTCACGGTGACCGTGAGTTTCTTGCCGAGCAGGTTCACCGGGATGGTGATCGACGCACTGGTCGCACCCTTGATCGCGCTGCCGTTCGCCGCCCACTGGTATCGGTACGACGTCGCGGCGGGTGTCCACGCGCCGGTGCTGGCCTTCACCACGCTGCCCACGGAGACCGTCCCGCTGACCGCCGGCAGCTTCGTGGCCTTCGGCGCCGGCGGCGGCACGATCTGCAGCTTCATGGGCATCGTCACCGAGTACCCGAGTTCGTTGTGGGGGTGCAGGACCACCGTGGCCGGTCCGGTGGCCACGCCGGTGAGGTCCACGAAGACGTTCATCTGCTGGCGCGGGCCGGTCGTCTGGTGGTTCCGGGCCCGCACCGGCGGGCCGCTGGCCGGAATGACCTCCACGATGTCCTGTAACTGCAGGTCGAAGCCGTGCAGCTCCAGCATGTGCACCTCGCCCGTGGTCACCGAGCTGGGGTAGAGGTAGTCCAGGGTGAGCGGTCGGTTCTCGATCGTGAAGTCGTACTCGTTGACCGACGAGAGGGTGCCGTTGCTGGCCACGCTGTCGACGCGAAGCTGGTAGCTGCCGACGGCGGGTGGCGTCCAGGAAACGGTGGCCGTGCCGTCCGGGCCGACCGGCACGGTGACCGTCGGCTCGCTGTTGATCCGGTAGCGGAACGTCGTCGAGTCGGGCATTCCGGCGGCGAAGGTGAAGGTGCCCGGCCAGACCCGTCCGACGCCCTTGGTCGGGAACGCGGTCGAGGTCACGTGGGGGCGGTTGGACCTCGACCAGAGCGTGACGGAGGTGCGTGTCTGCACGCCGGCGGCGTTGCGGGCGAAGACGGAGATGTAGTGGCTGCCCTTGACGGTGGGCAGCAGCGGGAAGCTGGCGGTGCCGTCGGCCGCGGGCGTCAGGATCAGTGGATTGGCATGGTCGCTGTTCACCACGACCACGTACTCGGTGGGGTTCACCATCCGGGTCCGTGCCACGAAGGTGGCGGGTTCCACCCAGCCCAACCCGCCGGAGTACCCGACCTGCGGGCTCGCCCCATCGACCTCGTAGCCGATGTAGCGCCTGGCGGAGACCGTGCCGTCGGCGCTCACACTCCGCACCGTCAGGTTGTTGATCTCATGGTGGATGGCCGTCCAGGTGAGGTCCGCGGTCCCGTCCGGGTGCGCGGCCACGCTGCCCGTGTCGTACGCCGTTCCGAAGACGTCGCGCAGCTCGTAGCGGTACGACACGACCTGGGGCGCCCCCGGCAGCAGGCGTACCGTCCGGGAATCCCCGACCACCAACTTCTGGCCGTCCTCGGCCGGATCGGCGAGGCGCGGGCTGTCGTCCACTGTGTTGCTGACCGCCACGGCCGGCGTGGCGACCGGTACGACCGCCGCCGTTGCGCTGAGCGCCGCCACCGCGAGCACTGCCACGATCCGTCGACGCGAGCGTGAGCCGATGCGCATCCTGTCCCCCGGTACCCCGATCCGAGTGATGATCACTCGTGAGCACCTGAGGATGACAGAAGTCCGCAGGTCTGAGCAACGAGGCAAACGGGTCAGCGCTCCGGCCATCCGTCACCTACGATCACTCTTCCCGCCGTTGTCGTACGCCGGGGATCACCCTCCACTCCTGGGGATGTGGAATTGTCTTCTCTCGCTGACCGGGCCGGGTTCGGTCTCGGCTCGTCGTTCCGTTCCCGTCGCGGTCTGGTCACCAGGATCGTCGCGGCGGCTCTCGTGCCGGCCATCGTGCTCGGCGGGGGCGTTGCGGCGGTCGCCGCGAGCAACACGCTCGCCCTCACCACGCTGGACCGCAGCGGCAAGAAGGTCACCGTCACCGCCCTGGCGGTCAACCTCAGCACCCACTCCAGCTACACGGTGAAGTCCAACAAGCCCAAGAAACTGCCCAAGGGCAGCTACGCGGTGTTCGCCAACATCGGGGACAAATCATCGACGACGCTCGGCGTGCGGACGGTCAAGGTCTCCGGCACCAGTAAGACCACAGTGGACGCGCGCAAGGGCAAAAAGGTCACGGTGGGCCTCAGCCCGGCACCCGCCGAAGCGGGGCTCTACACGCAGACCGAGGTGGAGATCTGCCTCAAGGCCATGCCGCTCAGCTACAACGTCCAGGGTTCGGACTTCTACGGCGACCTGTACGTAATACCGAACTCGTCGAAGAAGTACACCTTTGCCGCGACGCGTGCCTGGACCGACCGCCTGTTGAACCCCGGGCCGACCCAGTACGCGGTGATGTACACGACCGCCGGCGTGCCGAGCAAGCCGTCGCGGACCATCAAGCAGTCCTCGCTCGCCACCATCAACGTGACCGCCCGGCGTGGCCCGTCCGCGGGCCGCGACAGCAGCTTCGTCGCACAGCCGGCCGACCGTTCGTGCGGCAACGGGTTCTACCAGCAGTTGGTGAGCGCCGACCAGCCGTACCGGACAAAGGTCAAGGTGACGGCCGGTAAGTGGGACTTCCAGGCGGACAGCTCCGGCACCGCCAAGGACGGCTCGTCGTACGGCCTCGGCGGCCTTACCGCGACGCGCAAGGTGGTCGCGGGCAAGTCGTACGGCCTGAACTTCTACCGCTCCGCCTGGGGCCCGTCGGCGAGGTTGCCGGTGGTGCTCAACGGCCGGATCTCATATTTGCTGGAAGAGATGTTCGCCGACCCCGGCTTTCCCATGAAAAACGCTGAGGGGGGCGACAAGGCGACCGCGACGCTGAGCTTCGGCGGCAAGATCGTGAAGACGGTCAAGGACAAGGGCTGGGAGCCGTACGGAAAGGAGCTTGAGTACCGGGTGAAGAAGGCTGGTTGGTACAAGTTGACCAACGACGCCAGCCGCTACTACCCGGAGATCACCTTCCCGGCCGGGATGCTGTCGACGAAGGCCAGCGTCACGTACCGGTTCAAGGCGAAACCGAACACCTATGCGACGGTGCCGGTCTACGCGATCACCATGCTGCCCACCGGTCTGAGCCTGCACAACCGGGCGAAGCCGGCTAGCACCACCAACGTGCAGCTCAAGCTGAGCCGCACCAAGTGGGAAGCGGACTCCACGCTGGGCAAGAACCCGAAGATCAAGTCGGTGGGTGCCAAGGCGTCGTTCGACGGTGGGAAGACCTGGCGGTCGGTGAAGGTCAAGAAGGTGAGCGGGGTGTGGACCGCGCAGGTGCCGAACCCGGCCTCGGGTGCGGTGTCGCTGCGGGCCCGGGTCACCGACACCACCGGCGGCTACACCGACGTGACGATCTACCGGGCGTACGCGATCGGCTGACCGGGAACGGGTACTGAAAACGGTGCCCCGGGCGTGACATGGTCACACCCGGGGCACCGTTTCGTGCCGGCGGGTCAGCGGCGGACCGTTACCGCCGTGCTGGTGGCCCGACCGTCGGCGTACCCGGTCTTCCTGGCGATCACCGTCACGGTGATCTTCTTGTTGCGCATCGAGGATTTGAGCTTGAGCGTACGGGCGGTGGCGCCCTTGATCAGCTTGCCGTTCAGGCGCCACTCGTACCGGTACGAGTCGACCTTCGGTGACCAGGTCCCGACGTCGGCCTTCACGGTCCGCCCGACCTTGGCCGTACCGACGATCTTCGGCTTCTTGGTCGCCTTCGGTGCCTTGCCCTTGGCAACCGCCTCAGTGGCGGCCGAGGTGGCCTTCGTGGCGGTGTGGCCGGCACGGCTGGCGGTCACCGTGACGGTGAGCCGCTTGCCGAGCAGCGACGCGGGAACCTGGTAGGTCGCCTTGGTCGCGCCCTTGATCGCACTGCCGTTCGCCAACCACTGGTAGGTGTAGGCCGTCGCGGTGGGTGCCCACTCGCCGGGGCTCGCCTTGGCGGTGCCGCCGACTGCCACGGTGCCGCCGATGGTGGGCTTCTTCACCGAGCGCAGCGCCGGAGCCGCGGTGATGGTGACGGCACCGGCGCGCACCAAGGGGTCGCGCGCACCGTACGGGTGCAGGGTCAGCGTGGCCGGCCCGGTCGCTGCCGACGCGAGGTTCACCTCGGCGGTCATCGTCTCACCGTCCGTCGACACCGTCTTCACGTTGGCGGTCAGTGCCGCTCCGCCGGCCGGGGTCAATCGGAGCACGTCGCGTCGGTGCAGCCCGGTGCCACTGATGGTGATCGTCGAGACGCCACCGGCCGGCACGGTGGCCGGGGACACCGAGGCGATGGTGGCGACGGCGGCTTCGACGCCGAAGCCGTGCCACGTGATCGCGGATCGGGTGCCGGCGGCCGTCACGCTCCGCACCGCCAGGAGTTGTTGACCTTCCTCGCCCGGCGTCCAGGTCAGGGTCGCGGTTCCGGTCGGCCCGGCTTCGATCCGCAGGTACGGTCCGTGGTTGAAGGAGTATTCGTACCCGGTGGTGCCGGCCAGCCGCGGCGCGAAGGTGAAGGTGCCCTCCGCGAGTCGGCCGCTGCCGTTCATCGGGAAGTCGGTCGAAGTGACCCGGGGGCCGTCGAGCACCGTCCAGGAGGTGCCACCCGACTCCGTCGCTATTCCCGCAGCGTTGCGGGCGACCACCGAGACGTAGTGGTAGCCGCCCTTGGCCGGAGTGAACTGGAAGGTGGCGCTGCCGTCTGCGTTCGCCTTCACGATTTTTTCGGTGGCCGGATCGCCATTCAGGGCCACCAGGTAATCGACCGGGTTCTCCATCCTGGTGCGGGCCGTGAAGGTGGCGGAGGTGGCCACGTCGGTGCCGCCGGTGCGGGTCACCCTGGGGGCCGCCATGTCGACCGAGAAGGCGTACAAGCGCGGCTCCGAGAGCGTGCCGTTGGCGCTGCGACTCTGGAAGTACAGCGCTTCGACACCGCCGGCGGTGGCCGTCCAGGTCGCCGTTGCGGTGCCGTCCGGCCGGGCCGCGACGGTGACCTTCTCGATCGGCCGTTCCTCTGGCCACCGGTACTGCACCCAGTAGAGGTACGCCTCGACCTCAGGTACGCGCGGCGCGAGCTGGAAGGTGTACGACGACCCGATCACCACCTCGCGGTCCGTGTCACCGGTGAGCAGCGGGCCGTTGTCGACGAAAAACTTGTAGGCGCGGGCGGGGTGCGCCGTACCGCCGCTGGTGATGCTGTGCACGTAGAGGGTCTGCTGGCCGGCGCGGGTCGGGGCGATCATTGCGGTGGCCTTGCCGTCGGCATCCGCTGGTACGGTGCCGGACGGCCCGCCGCCATCGATCCGCCAGCCGAACGAGGCGGTGTCGGGAACGCTGCTTCGCAGCTCGAATGCGCCGGGCACGCCGACGTTGTAGTCCAGGTTCCGACCCCAATCCGGGTACGCCGCCGAGAAGATCGAAGGCCGGGTCTCCCGGACGACGAAGTCGTGGACGGCCCGCTCGGACCAGTTGCCAGCGCGGTCGATCGCGTAGACGACGAGCGAGTGCAAACCGGCCACCTGCGGGGTCCACCGGATCGAGGCCGAGCCGCCGAGGCCATCGGCCGCCACGTCGGAGTACTCGTTCGAGCCCTCCAGTTCGCTGGCGTCCATGCGGTACCGATAGCTGACCGTGTCCTCGGAGGCTGAGGTCAGCCGAAAGACCCCGGGTACGCCGATGGCGCCACCGGGATTGTCCCACCAGCCAGGGGCATACTCGGTGGAGGCGACGCCCGGTGCCGGGCCGCCGCTGCGGTCGACGGTGAAGTAGCAGGTGACGCTCCACGGCCCGGCCTCCGCGCCGTCGAGCACCCGTACCCGCCAGGCGTACGTGACGCCGTCGAGCTGCCGCGATTCGTCCTCAAGCTGGACGTAGACCTCGTTGGCCTGGTTGCCCACGATGCGGAGCCACTGCTGCCGGTTCTCCGGGTCGGTGATGTCCCATACCTGGAAGTCGGCCTGCAGGTTGGTGCCGGCACCGGTGCGATCGAAGGTGCCCTTGAGCACGACGGCCCGCGCGTCGTTGAGCCTTCCTGGGCTCAGGTATGGCCCCGGTGCCGCGGTGACACAGGGCTGGTCGGCGTTCTGGAGTCCGGTCGGTGCGGTCACCGCGGCAGTGGCTGGTGCGGCAATGCCGACCACCGCTGCTGCGGCGGCCAGTGCGGATGCGGTGACGAGAGTCAGAAAGCGTTGAATGCCCCAATGTGTAGGCAACAAGTCCCCCATTATGGACGGGCGTCATGGTGGACGCCAGGCAGAATGATCGCACACCATCGAGGAATCGTGGACTAACTTTGATCTTCCCCGCCGTAGTCGTCCGCCGGGGATCACCCTGTACCGGGGCGGCCGGCAGGCCGAGGCGCTTGAGGCGTGCCGCGAAGCGCGGGGCCCGTCCGGGGCTGCGCACAGGAATTGACGTATTGCGATGTTATCGCTAACACGTTACCTTTTCGGGTAGGAGCGGAGGGCACGCTCCAGCGCCCGTGGCGCTCTGCGCATCCGGTGTGGTCGGTCGCGCAGGGCCGCTGCCGAGGGGCATTCCGGGCAGCCCGCTTGGGCGTTTCGTTGCCGGCGGCAGCCGGTGGCTCCGTACGCGGGAAGTGCCTGGCGCGAAACCCGCGCAATTCCACCACCACCAATGGCGGCGCTGCGCGCCGTCTGCGCGTCGTTGCGACGCGGAAGGAGACCGTCATGCTTTTGCGATCGTCTGCCCCTGGGTCTCCGCCCGGGGAAAGTCGGATGAGGTTGCGACACAGATCCATGTTCGGGTCGGCCGCGCTCGCCGCCCTGCTCGTGTTGGGATTGGGTGGTACGGCACTGGCCGGACGCTCGGGCGCGGCGGCGTCTGCGCAGGCCGACAGCGTTGCCGCCGCCGAGGTGGGCGCGCTGGCTGCGTCGGCTGGTTGTGGTCGGGCGCCGGGGTTGGCCAGTGGTACGCGCACCATTTCCAGTGGTGGGCAGTCGCGGAGTTACATCCTGCGGATTCCGGCGAACTACAACCAGAACAATCCGTACCGGTTGGTGCTCGGGTTCCACTGGTGGGGTGGTACGGCGGTGGATGTGGACACCGGTCAGACGGTGCAGCGGGACGTGTGGTCGTACTACGGTTTGCAGCGGCTCGCGAACAACAGCACGATCTTCGTGGCCCCGCAGGGCATCGGCAACGGGTGGGCCAACTCCGGCGGCTCGGATGTGACATTCGTCGACGCGATCCTGGCACAGATCGAGGCGAATCTCTGTGTGGAGACGACCCAGCGGTTCGCTGTCGGGTTCAGCTACGGCGGTGCGATGAGTTACGCCCTGGCGTGTGCGCGGGCGAACGTCTTCCGGGCAGTGGCGGTCTACGGTGCGCCTCGGGAGTTGAGTGGGTGCAGCGGCGGCACGCAGCCGATCGCGTACTTCGGTGCCCACGGCATCGGCGACAACATCGCCTCCGGCCGGGCTCTGCGGGACCGATTCGTCCGCAACAACGGTTGTACCGCGCAGAACCCGCCCGAGCCGCCGGGGGGCAGCCTGAGCCACCGCACCACCACCTACTCCGGCTGCCGGGCCGGATATCCGGTGGTCTGGGCAGCCTTCGACGGCGGCCACATCGCCGCACCCCAGGACGGTGCGCCCGGTGACAGCGGCTCCCGCACCTGGCTGCCCGGGGAGACCTGGAACTTCTTCACCCAGTTCGGTGGCGGCACCACCCCGCCGCCGAACCCGACCACGCCGCCGCCGAACCCGACCACCCCGCCGCCGGGCGGCACCAGCGCCTGCCGGGTCGCGGTAACGGTCAACGCCTGGAACAACGGCCTGACCGAGGACATCACCGTCACCAACACCGGCAGCAGCGCGATCAACGGTTGGTCGCTGGTGTTCACCCTGCCTGGCGGGCAGACCATCACCGGTGGCTGGAACGCCAGCTACTCGCCGACCTCGGGGCAGGTCACCGCGCGCAACGTCTCGTACAACGGGTCCATCGCCCCGGGCGCGTCGGTCGGCATCGGCTTCCAGGCCACCCACACCGGCAACTCCGGCAGACCGTCGTCGTTCTCCCTCAACGGTTCCACCTGCACCATCGCCTGATCCCCCCGGGGGTGGCGTCGGCCGTCCACGTCGACGCCACCCCCGGCGGCAGGCCCGCCGAACGCCGCGCCCTGCCTGACGAGCAGCAGCGGATCTTGGACGATTTCGGCCCTCAGAGGGGCCGTTCCGCAACAAGATTGATCAGGCGAGAGCGGCTTGGATGGTGGCGACGATGTGGGCGGGGCGACGATAGAGGTCCCGGTCGGTGAAGTAACGCATCCGCCAGCCCTGTGCGTCGAGCCAGTTGACGCGTTCCCGGTCATACCGGAGGCTCTCGCGATCGAGGTGAGAGATCCCGTCGTACTCGATGCCGACCCTGCGTTCGCGGTAACCAAGGTCAAGACGGTAGCGGGCAAGCCCGTACGGGTCGTGCACCCACAGTTGCGGCTCGGGCGGAGGTAGCCGCCCGTCCAGCAGCACCAACCGTAGTTGGCTCTCCTGGCGGCATTCCGCCCGGTCGTCCGCCAACGGCACCAGCTCGCGCGCCTGCCGTACCCCGCGCAGCGCGCGATGGGCGGAGACCTCGGCCAGGAGGTCGTCCGGCGTCACCGCGCCGCAGCTGAGGGCAGCGTCCAGCACGGGAAGCGCGTCGAGGCGTCGTACCGTTCGGGCCAGGTCGACCGCGCAGCGTGCCGCCGGCACGCACGGCAACCCCTGGACCAGCACCGACTGCACTGGCAGCACGCAGTGGTGGACGACCAGCCCCGGCAGCCGGGGCTTCGGCACGGTGCTCGGCACCTGGACGTGCACCACGTCGTCGCGTAGCACACCGAAACCGTGCCGGCGGGCCGCCGTCTGCCGGGCGAGCATGGCCCCTTCCGGCAGGCACAGCAGCAAAGCTCGTAGCTCGTCCTCGTCGTCGACGCGCTGATCGGCGTAGACACCCCGGCGCACCCGGTGCAGCTCCGCCCGGTCGAGCCGGGTCCGCAGCCGCCGGGCACTGAGCTGTCCCTTATACACATCTCCGAGCCCCCGAGACTAGC
>NZ_POTX01000500.1 GCF_003236305.1 Micromonospora endophytica
CGCGGGCCCACCCGAGCCCGAACCCGAACCCGAGCCGGCGACACCAGCGACACCGGCAACACCGGCGACTCCGGCGACTCCGGCGACCGAGCCCACCGGCACGTCGGCCGACCGGCAGACCGACCGATCGGCCGGCCCGCAGCCCACGCCGCCGTCCGGTCCGCCGGCGACCTGGCCGCCAGGGCCCCCGGCCACCTGGCCGCAGGGCGCGCCGCCGGGCCAGCCGACCGGCGGTCCGGGGGGCACACCGGGCTGGGGATACCCGACCTGGCCGGGACGTCCGCCGGAGCCTCGGCCGCACGGGTTGCCGCTTGCCTCGTTCGGTGCCCGGCTGACCGCCCGGCTCATCGATTTCGGCATCGTCTTCCTGCTCAACGCGCTTGTCAACGGCTGGTTCGTCTGGCGCTACCTGGAGGAGATCTCGCCCGTGGTGGACGAGTTCTGGCGGCGGGCACAGGCGCAGGACACCACGACCGACCAGTTCCCGGCCGCGGGCGAGCAGGCCGGTTCGCTGGTGGTGGTGATCCTGCTGATCGCCACGTCACTCTGGCTGGCGTACGAGGTGCCGGCGATGGCCGCCAACGGGCAGACCTTCGGCAAACGGGTGGTCGGCATCAAGGTGCTGCCCGTCGAGGCGGACGCGCCGCTCGGCTTCGGCCGGGCCCTGCGCCGGTGGAACACCCTCGGCCTGCCCACCCTGCTCTGGTACTGCTGCGGCCTCGGTTTGCTGCTCCAGTTGATCGACGCGCTCTCCCCGCTCTTCGACCACCCGCTGCGGCAGGCGCTGCACGACAAGCGCGCGCAGACCGTGGTGGTGAAGGTTCCCCGCACCCCTGACGCCCCCGCCAAC
>NZ_POTX01000501.1 GCF_003236305.1 Micromonospora endophytica
GGGCATGGTTGAGCGCGTTGGCCGCCCCCGGGTCGGGCACATCCAGTTCCTGAACTGCCTGCCGATCTACTGGGGGCTGATGCGCTCCGGCGCGCTGCTCGACGTCGACCTGCACAAGGACTCGCCGGACCGGCTGAACGCGGCACTTGTCGCCGGTGACCTGGACATCGGCCCGATCTCCCTGGTCGAATACCTGCGCCACGCCGACGAACTGCTGCTCCTGCCCGACCTGGCGGTCGGCAGCGACGGGCCGGTGCTCTCGGTCAACCTGGTCAGCACCCGCCCGCCGGCCGAGTTGGACGGTGCCCGGGTGGCGCTGGGCTCCACCTCACGGACCGGGGTGCTGCTCGCCCAGTTGCTGCTCCGCGAGAGGTACGGCGTACGCCCGGACTACTTCCGCTGCCCGCCGGATCTGACCCAGATGCTGCTGGAGGCGGACGCCGGGGTGCTCATCGGCGACGTGGCGCTGCGCGCGCTCTACGAGGCGCCCCGCCGGGGGCTGGAGGTCACCGACCTGGGGCTGGCCTGGCGGGAGTGGACCGGCCTGCCGATGGTCTTCGCCGTCTGGGCGGTCCGCCGCGACTTCGCCGCCGCCCATCCCGGCCTGGTCAAGGAGGTGCACGAGGCGTTCCTGCGTTCGCGCGACCTGTGCCTGGCCGAACTCGACCAGGTCGCCGAGTCGGCGGCCCGCTGGGAGTCCTTCGACGCGGCCACCCTGGCGTCGTACTTCCGGGCGCTTGACTTCTCTCTCGGCGAGCGCCAGATCGCCGGTCTGCGCGAGTTCGCCCGCCGCGCCGCGCTGCTCGGCGAAACCCCCGCCC
>NZ_POTX01000502.1 GCF_003236305.1 Micromonospora endophytica
ATCTGTCGCAGGCGTCGATTCATTCGGCGTTGGTGTCGTCGGCGTTGTTGGCGGCGTGTCCGGAGGCGGTGGCGGCGCCGGGGTTCGACGGGTCGGGGTGGTTGCGGCGGGACGCGCATCATGTGGTGCGGGCGGTGGCGCGGGCGTCGGTGACGCGGGCGCAGCGGGTGGCGGCGCAGCGGGTGGCGTTGGCGCGGGCGGCGTCGTTGGGGATCGCGGCGGTGCACGAGTGTGGTGGGCCGGAGATCTCCGATGAGGAGGATTTCACCGGCCTGTTGGCTTTGTCCGGTGTGGGGGTGCCGGAGGTGTACGGGTACTGGGGTGAGTTGGGTGGTGCGGCGCGGGCGCGGGAGTTGGGTGCGGTGGGTGCTGGTGGTGATCTGTTCGCCGATGGTGCGTTGGGGTCGCGGACGGCGTATCTGTCGCAGGGGTACGCCGATGGTGAGGGGTGTGGTCACGGGTATCTGAGTGCGGAGCAGGTGCGTGATCATTTGTTGGATTGCGCGGCGTACGGGTTGCAGGGTGGCTTTCACGCGATCGGGGATGCGGCGATCTCGACGGTGTTGGCGGGGTTCGCGGGTGCGGCGGAGCGGCTCGGTACGGAGCGGGTGCGTGCGGCGCGGCATCGGGTGGAGCATGCGGAGTTGGTGGATCGGCGGTTGATCGCGGGGTTTGTGGAGTTCGGGGTGGTGGCGTCGATGCAGCCGGCGTTCGATCGGTTGTGGGGTGGTGCGGGTCGGATGTATGAGGCGCGGTTGGGGTTGGCGCGGTCGTTGGCGTCGAATCCGATGGGGTCGATGC
>NZ_POTX01000503.1 GCF_003236305.1 Micromonospora endophytica
GGTGAGGGGTTTCCGGGGGTGGGACGGCGCAGGTCGCATGGACGGCCCTCGGATCGGAGAATGTGAGCGTTAACAGGCAGGAATTGTTTACGCAAACAAGTTGCGCCGTCAAGGGTCTACCTACCAGCCGGTAGTGCGGATTTTGCCGCTCGATATCGACGAGTTTCCATGGTTTGCTTACTGGAAAGCGTTTGCCGAGCCGGCGGGCGCACGGCCCGTCACCAGATGGGCGTCCGGGCAACTCTGAAGCGGCCCGCAGGCATCCCCGGGCACGGGTGCCGACGCGTACGCGGGTCCTCACGTGTCAGCCTGAGGAGAACAGCATGTTGCACAGACGACGTCGAAAGGCGCTGGTGGCCCTCGCCGCCGGCGCGACCACCCTGGCCGCGGCCGGGGTGGTCCTCACCACCGGACCGGCGCAGGCCGCGATCGGCTGCCGGGTCAGCTACACAGTGGCCTCACAGTGGGCCGGCGGGTTCAGCGCCAACGTCAGCCTGACGAACGTCGGCGACCCGCTGACGTCCTGGCAGGTGGGGTGGTCCTTCGCGGCGGGACAGACGGTCACGCAGGCGTGGAACGCCACGGTCACCCAGAGCGGCAGCACGGTCCGGGCCGCGAACGTCAGCTACAACGGCAACCTCGCCACCAACGCCACCGTCTCGTTCGGCTTCAACGGCAGCTGGAACAACAGCAGCAACCCCGCACCGACCAGCTTCACCGTCAACGGGGTGACCTGCACCGGCGGGGTCAGCCCGACCACCGCACCACCGCCGCCGCCGCCGACCACCGCACCAC
>NZ_POTX01000504.1 GCF_003236305.1 Micromonospora endophytica
GGTCTGTACCGGCGGGTGGGTCTGGGTCACGGCCCCTCCTCTGGCGGGTGCGGTTGATCAGCGAACCGCAAGGCTACTGGAAAATATCCGGCGAAGAAATTAGTCTGCCGTAAGTTTTCCCGCCATGCGAGTTCCGGGCGGAGCTTCGGGCGGTCTGAGAGGGGGTCGGCGTGACGTCACCGGTGGGTCTGCACCGCGTCGTGGAACCGGCGGGGGTGCTGCCGCAGGCGGCTTGGCGGCTGGATCCGCGGCCGGAGATAGCGCCGAACGAGGTGCGGATCCGGGTCGAGCGGTTGAACCTGGACGCGGCGAGCTTCCGCCAGTTGTGGGAGAAGCACGACGGGGACGGTGACGCGGTCCGCGCCGAGGTGCTGGAGATCGTCGCGACCCGGGGGAAGATGCAGAATCCGGTGACCGGATCGGGCGGCATGCTGATCGGCACGGTGGAGGAGGCCGGTCGTCGCTCGCCGCTGGGGTTCAAGCCCGGTGAGCGGGTGGCGACGCTTGTGTCGTTGACGCTGACCCCGTTGGTGATCACCGATGGGCTGTCGGGTTGGGACGGGCGTAGCGAGCAGGTGCCGTGTGACGGGTGGGCGATTCTGTTCGCCCGGTCGATCGCGGCGGTGCTGCCGGAGGATCTGGATCCGCAGTTGTCGTTGGCGGTGTTGGACGTGTGTGGGGCTCCGGCGTTGACCGGCCGGGTGGTGTCGCGGTATGTGGCGGAGCGGGCGGCGCGCGGCGGTGCTCCGGTGACGGTGGCAGTGGTGGGT
>NZ_POTX01000505.1 GCF_003236305.1 Micromonospora endophytica
GATCTGTGCCGTTGAGCGGCTTTTGTGAGGCACCACAACTGCATGATCGACGGGGCGGGGGCGGCGGCTTGGGCTTAGAGGGCCAGGCAGGAGGGGTTTATCGGTTGGTCGCGGAGGGCCTGGCGGATCACCGAATAGGTGGTGCCGTCGGTGACCAGGGCGAGGTGGCCGACGACGCGGAGCGGGCAGCGGGACTGGATCAACACGTTGGTGGCGTCGTCGGCCAGCATGGCGTTGTCCACCGGCCGCACCAGCTCGTCCTGCCAGCTGCGTACGGTGGTCCAGCGCACCGAACCCGGGGTGTCGTCGCTGGCGTTGAGCGCGGTCAGGAAAGACGAGCCGATCGTCATCTGCTGGCAGGCCACCACGCCGGCGCAGTTGCCCAGGCCGAGGAAGGCGAGGATGTTCGCCACGTACGTGCCGTACTGCGGCGTACCCAGGCTGACATAGCGACCGGTCGCGTCGCCGCCACCGAGGTTCTTGATGTAGTAGCGGCTGACCAGGCCACCTTCCGAGTGGGCGACCAGGTTGATCTTTGCCGCTCCGGTGGTGCCACGGACCTGCCCCACGAAGGTGCGCAGACTCGCGGCGGAGGCGGCGATGTCGCCGAGCCCGAGGTTCGGCAGTTGATAGATCCAGACCCGGTAGCCGTCAGCGCGCAGCCGGGCGGCGAGCGGCTCGTACACGATGGAGATTCCACTCAGCCCACCCACGACGACGACCGGGTTGGCGTCGGCGAGCGCGGCGGCGGGGCGGGCAGCCGCGGTGG
>NZ_POTX01000506.1 GCF_003236305.1 Micromonospora endophytica
GATTTCTGGGCCGGGAGGTCTGCCGGCAGGGGGTCGATGCCGGCTGGGACGTGGTGGGCACGTGCTGGTCGGGTGAGGTGGGAGTGCCGGGAGCGTGCGTCCGTCGGGTCGACGTGACCGACCGGGACGCGGTGCGCGAGCTGGTGACACGGGTACGCCCCGACGCCGTCATCAACACCTCCTACCGGTACTCCGACTGGGCGGTCACCGCCGACGGGGCGGCACACGTCGCCGTTGCCGCCACCGAGGTCGGTGCGCGGCTGGTGCATCTGTCCAGCGACGCGCTGCACGCCGGGCGTCCCGAGCCGTACGCCGACGACGAGCCGCCCAGCCCGGTCTTCGCGTACGGTGCGGCGAAGGCCGCCGCGGAGACGGCGGTGCGGGGGATCGACCCGTCCGCCGTGCTGGTGCGTACCTCGCTGATCGTGGGGGAGGGCAGCCCGCAGATCCAGCTCTGCCGGGACGCCCTGGCCGGGCGGGGTGCCCTCTTCAGCGATGAACTGCGGTGCCCGGTCGACGTCACCGATCTCGCTGCCGCCGTGTGCGAACTGGTCTGCTCGGATCATGCCGGCCTGCTCAACGTCGCCGGCCCGGACGCGGTCAGCCGGGCGGAGCTGGGTCTGCTGGTGGCGCGCCGGGAGGGCCGGGATCCGAGCGCCCTGAAGACCACCACCGCCGCGGAGTGCGGTCTGGTCCGCCCCGCCGAGATCCGCCTCGACATCACCCGCGCCACCGCCCTGCTCCGCACCCCTCTCCGCAGCATCACCC
>NZ_POTX01000507.1 GCF_003236305.1 Micromonospora endophytica
GTCCATCCTCGTGCGCCGCGCGTACGTCACCGCCGCCGTCGCCGTCCCCGCGATCGCCGCCAACTTGTTCGTGCCCAACGCGGTGGCCGGCGGCACCCCCGGCGCCGCCACCAACAACGCCGGCAGCAACAACAACCCCCCACCACCCACCACGGCATCCACCCAGCCGGCGACGGCAGCGGCAACCAGCAGGGTCGACACGGTCAACGGATCAAACTCCACGGGCGGCAATTCTTCCCATCCCCGCAGGTCAGCGGCGGCCCGCTGTGGCCAGCCTCACTAACCCGACCCCGCAGATCACCGACCACGCAGACGCCGCACCCACAACCCCACCGCCGCCACCGCCACGAACAGCAACATCGAACAGAACAACGCCCGCAGCATCGGGCAACTGTCCCACACACCTCGTTAAGGTGACAGGTGTGCGCCTGGCCACGTTCAACCTGCTGCACGGCCGGTCCCTGACCGACGGCCTGGTCGACCCCACCCGACTCGCCGCCGCCGTGGCCGCCCTCGACGCCGACGTCCTGGCCCTGCAAGAAGTCGACCGCGACCAGTCCCGCAGCGGCAACCTCGACCTCACCGCCGTCGCCGCCCAGGCCCTGCACGCCACCGAACACCGCTTCGCCGCCGCCCTCGTCGGCACCCCCGGCGAGACGTTCCGCCCACTGACCCACGACGACGACGGCCACGGCGAACCCTGCTACGGAGTCGGCCTCATCTCCCGACACCCCGTCACCGCCTGGCGCGTCACCCGCCTAGGCC
>NZ_POTX01000508.1 GCF_003236305.1 Micromonospora endophytica
ATCACACCCACCCCACCCCGGATCTACCGGGCCCCCGACGACGAGTCCGGCACCCTGATCCACACCGTGATGCAGCAGGTCCACTACGCCCTCACCGGCCCGCACGGCGCGACCTGGACCACCGACCCCGAAACCCTGCTGGTCGGCCACGGCATGGTGAAGCACTGCATCCACACCGGCACCGAAACCTGGACCGGCGGCGGCCCCGGCTGCCGGCTGCTCGCCGACATCGTCGCTCACCTGCGCCCCAGCCTGACCGACTTCACGGACGCGGACGCGGACCGATTCGCCGACCTCATGACCGACCCCCGTGTACTGCTGGGCTCCTACGAATCCCGGGTCATTCACGCCCGCGAGCGCCGCGACGCACCTGCGGTGACAAGCCGACCGGCCGCCACTCCCGAAGGGGCCCACCGATGACCTCCGCCACCAGCCATTCCGACGAACCGACGCGGGTCGCGAAGCTCGTCGGGGCCTTCCTCTCCGGGCAGTCCGGGGCCGTCCTCGGCGATGGCCCGCACGCCACCCTGACCGCGGGTGCCGACTCGACCGACGACTGCGCGATCTACGACCTCGACGGTCCGGTCACTCTCGTGGTCGGATCCGACTACGTCCGCGGCGCGAAGTTCGCCCTGTACGAGCAGGGTCTGCTGACGAACTTCGACATCGGCTACTACGTGGTGGCCGCCAATCTGAGCGACATCGCCGCGATGGGTGCCGCACCCATCGGAGTCCTCACCGTGGTCCGCTACC
>NZ_POTX01000509.1 GCF_003236305.1 Micromonospora endophytica
GTTGGTTGGCCATGACCTTGCCGAGTTCGACGCCCCACTGGTCGAAGGGGTTGATGTCCCAGATGACACCCTCGGTCAGCACGATGTGTTCGTAGAGGGCGACCAGTTGGCCGAGGGTGGCCGGGGTGAGTTGCCCGGCCATGATGGTGGTGGTGGGGTGGTTGCCGGGCATCACCCGGTGGGGCACCAGCTCCGCCGGAGTGCCTTCCGCCGCGACCTGCTCGGCGGTGCGACCGAAGGCCAGCGCCGCGGTCTGGGCGAGGAAATTCGACATGAACAGGTCGTGCATCTCACCGATGTCGTGGTTCGGCTCGCTGAACCCGATGAAGTCCGCCGGCACCAGCCGGGTGCCCTGGTGCAGCAACTGGTAGAACGCGTGCTGGCCGTTGGTGCCGGGCTCACCCCAGTAGATCTCCCCGGTGTCGTACGACACCGACTGGCCGTCGGTACGCACCGACTTGCCGTTGCTCTCCATGGTCAACTGTTGCAGGTACGCCGGGAACCGGTGCAGGTACTGCGAGTACGGCAGCACCGCGTGGGTCTGCGCGCCGAGGAAGTTGGCGTACCAGATGTTGAGCAGCCCGAGCAGCACCGGGGCGTTGCGAGCGATCGGCGCGGTGCGGAAGTGCTCGTCGACGGCGTGGTAGCCGGCCAGCAGCTCGTCGAAGCGGTCCGGCCCGATGGAGAGCATCACCGACAGGCCGACCGCCGACGGCAGCGAGTAGCGCCCGCCC
>NZ_POTX01000050.1 GCF_003236305.1 Micromonospora endophytica
CCCCCGCCGTCGCTGGCCTTTTCGGAAAGGAGGGGACCCCTATTAACGCCTGGTGCAGGTAAGGGGCCCCTTCTTAACACCCCTCGGCGCGGCGGGAGGCCGCCAGCCGGGTACGGCTTGACACCCCCCGGCGCGCCGGGCGGCCGCCGACCGGGGTAGGGCGGCGGGAGGGATGCCGGGTCGGCGTGGTTGCGGCAAGATCGATGGCATGGATCTCGGACTGACCGACCGGGTGTACGTACTCACCGGCGCCTCTCGCGGCCTCGGCCACGCCACCGCACAGTGCCTGGTCGCCGACGGTGCCCGGGTGGTCCTGGCCGCCCGGCGGGACGACGCGGTGGCGACTGCGGTGGCCGACCTCGGCGGGCCGGAGCGGGCCGTCGGGATCACCGCCGACCTGGCCGACCCGGACACGCCCGAGCGGCTTGTCGCCGCCGCCCGGCAGCACTTCGGTCGGCTCGACGGCGCGCTGGTCTCGGTCGGCGGCCCACCGCCCGGCAGCGCCGCCTCGATCGACGATCAGCAGTGGCGGCAGTCCTTCGAGACTGTCTTCCTGGGCAGCGTACGCATGGTGCGCACGGTCGCCACCGCGTTGCCCGACGGCGGCGCGATCGCGCTGGTGCTCTCCACCTCGGCCCGCAGCCCAGTGCCCGGCCTGGGCATCTCCAACGGGCTGCGGCCCGGTCTGGCCGGCGTCGCCAAGGACGTCGCCGACGAGTACGGCCCGCGCGGTGTACGAGTCGTCGGGCTGCTCCCGGGGCGGATCATGACCGACCGCAACCGGGAACTCTTCGCTGCCAGCGGCGATCCCGAGCGGGCTCGGGCCGACGCGGAAGCTGGCATCCCGCTGCGCCGCATCGGCGAACCGGCCGAATTCGGTCGGGTCGCCGCGTTCGTTCTCTCGCCTGCGGCGAGCTACCTCACCGGGGTCACCATCCCGGTCGACGGTGGCGCGCTGCGCGGCCTGTGAGCGCCGGGCCGGGCGGCGGCGACCGGCCGGCCGACCACCCGGACGCGAAGCGCCGTCCGAGCCAGCCGGCCCCGCCGGTCCGACCCGATCCGCGACCCCAAGCGGATCCACTCCGCCGGCCATCCCCACCGCGTCGCCCGAGCCAGCCGAGCCCTCGGTTCACCCGGCAGGAGTTGGCCGCGGCTGCCGACCGCACCCTGCCGGACGTGATCGCCACCGGGTTGGACGTGCTCTTCGTCGGGATCAACCCGGGGTTGTGGTCGGCGGCGACCGGTTGGCACTTCGCCCGCCCCGGCAACCGGTTCTGGCCGGCGCTGCACCGGGGCGGTTTCACGCCGCGGCTGATGCACCCCAGCGAGCAGGGTGAGTTGCCCGAGTTGGGGCTCGGCATCACCAACATGGTCGACCGGGCCAGTGCCCGCGCCGACGAACTGACTCCGGCCGAACTCCTGGCCGGCGCGCAGACGTTGACCGCTAAGGTGGCCCGGTACCGGCCCCGCTGGGTGGCGGTGGTCGGGGTGACCGCGTACCGGATCGGGTTCGCCCGGCCCAAGGCAGGCTTCGGCCCGCAGCCGGAGCCGCTGGCCGACGCCCGGTTGTGGGTGCTGCCCAATCCCAGCGGACTGAACGCGCACTACACACCGCAGACCCTCGGTGCGGCCTTCGCCGAACTACGCCAGGCCACTCGGCAGCAGTGACGGCACGTCCGGCCAGCAGCCCGCGAGCCGGACGCATCCGCCGAGGTCAGGCGGGTGACCTTTCGGTCGCGGCCGACGCCGCCCAGTCGATCGTGTAGCGCTGCTCGGGTCCCAGAATCCGCTCCGGCTTCATCGCGACCCGCATCAGCAACCGCATCATCAGCGGCATGACCACCCGCCCCATCGGGCCCGGGGCCTTGGCCTGGTTGATCCGGGCCGCGCGGGCGGCGATGCCCTCCACCCGGGCGCGCCGCAACCGCTCGTACGCGGCCAGGGCCGCCGGCAGGTCCGGCAGGTCACGCAGGCAGCGGGCGAGCTGCACGGCGCTCTCGACGGCCAGCGACGCCCCCTGCCCGGAGCTGTTGGACGGTGCGTGCACCGCGTCGCCGACAAGCACCATCCGACCCCGGTGCCAGTGCGGCACCCGAGGCATGATGTGCAGCGATCCGGAGACCTGCAACTCGTCCGGGTCGCTGGTACGGATCAGCGCGGCACCGGGATCGTCGTCGGCGTAGCTCTCCCGCAGCCGGTTCCACCACTCGGCGGGCCGGATCGCCCGTGCCTCGGCCAGGCTCAGCGGCCGCTGTTGGGGCAGGTTCGCGCCCCACCGGGTGCCGCCGCCCGGCTCCGGCCAGTAGAGGTAGTAGCCGCGCCGGCCGAAAGCGAAGGTCATCGTGCCGGGCTCGGCGTCCACGGGGTGCGACGCCACAGACTCGAACCCGAGCACGCCGGTGTAGCGGGGTCCCGGCGCCTGCGGATCGACAAGCGCGCGGACCGTGGAGTGCACCCCGTCGGCGCCGATGAGGAGGTCGGCACTGGCGGTACTGCCGTCGGCGAACCTGGCGGTGACGCCGGTGGGGGTCTGCCGCGCGTCGACCAGGCGCCGGCCGTACTCGATCGGCACGCCCTCGGCTTCGGCCCGCTGGTGCAGCAGCCCGCTGAGGGCGTTGCGGTGCACCACCCGCAGCGGCGGGACGCCGGGCAGCACGGGCAGGTCGATGCGGTTCGCACCGAACGCCAGCACGGTGCGGTGGATCGGCGTGGCGAGGTCGATCACCAGTTGGTCCGCGCCCACGATCCGCAGCGCCGCCACGCCGTTGGGGGCCAGCGCCAGGGTGCCGCCGATGCCGCCGGCGGTGTTCGGGTACGTCTCGTACACGGTCGCCGTGATGCCGGCCCGCTTCAGTGCGAGCGCCGCGACCGGGCCGGCGATGCCGCCGCCGATGATGATCGCTGTGCGTACGTCGGTCATTGTTCCCTCCCAGGGAATCGGTTCGGTGCATGGCGAACCGCCCTGGGAGGGAACCCGGCTATGCTCGTTGGTTGCCGCCTCGTGCCGAGCGCCTTCCCAGGTGCGGTGTGAGGAGATGACCCCGGCGCGGTGTTGGCGCACCGCGCCGGGGTCGGTTCGTCATGACGAGGTGTCGTCGGGGCTGTCGCTCCTCTCCGGGGTGCTTGTGCGTTCCGCGAGGGCTGCCACCTCGGCCGGCAGCTCGCCGGTCTCGTGGAACGTCCGCCACTGGTCGAGGCCGGGAAAGGTGCCCGCGTCGAACTCGGCGAGCAGAGCGCGGATCCAGCTCGCCTCGGCCTCGCCCAGCACCAGGTCGTACTCGGACTCGACCAGGAACAGCCGGGGCACCTCGGTGGCGTGCCCGGCCAGCGCGGCGCGGGCCGTGGCGAGGTTGTCGACAAGCTGATGCAGTCGCTGTCGCAGCAGTTCGGCGGCCTCGTCGGGATGCAGCGCGGCCAGCACCGACAGGCCGGCCCGGAAGCGTGGGTACTCGGTCATCGGGGTGGCGAGCAGTTCACGTGCCCAGTCGACAAGCTCGGCCCGGCCGGCGTCGGTGATCCGGTACACCGTCCGCTCGGGACGCCGCCCGGCGCGTACGCTCTCCGCCGCCGCGATGAACCCGTGCCGATCGAGGTTGCCGACGACCGTGTAGAGCGAGCCCCACTTGATCGGCATGTCCTGGTCTTTGCCCCACCCACGCAGCGCCGTGGCGATCTCGTACGGATGCATCGGCCGTTGGGCCAGGACGGAGAGCACGGCCAGCGCCATGAGGTTGCCGACCTTGCGTCGCTTGGCCACCGGCACCACCCTCGCACGCGATTACTCGCAAGCGAGTATACAGCTATCGACCCCGGGTGGGTGGGTCAGTTGGCGGCGGCTGGCGGCAACGCCTCGTCCGCGACGTACTCCCGGGTCGGGATGATCACCGGCTCGGGCATGGTCGCGTCGGCGTACGGCGACGGCGAGTCGACCACCGCGAACTGGGTGCGGTACAGCTCGGCGTAGAGGCCACCCACCGCGACCAACTCGTCGTGGCGGCCCCGCTCGACGATCCGTCCCCCGTCCAGCACCAGGATCTGGTCGGCATCCCGGACGGTGGAGAGCCGGTGCGCGATCACCAACGCGGTACGCCCGGTCAACGCCACCGACAGCGCCCGCTGCACCGCCGCCTCGCTCTCCGAGTCGAGGTGCGCGGTCGCCTCGTCGAGGATCACGATCGACGGCGCCTTCAGCAGCAGCCGGGCGATGGCGATCCGCTGCTTCTCGCCGCCGGAGAAGCGGTAGCCCCGCTCGCCGACGGTGGTCTCCAGCCCGTCGGGCAGCGACCGGACCAGATCGGCCACCTGGGCACCGGCGAGGGCCGCCCACAACTCGTCGTCGGTGGCGTCCGGCTTGGCGTAGCGCAGGTTCTCCGCGATGGTCTCGTGGAACAGGTGCGAGTCCTGGGTGACCACGCCGATCTCGTCACGCAGCGAGTCGAGCGTGGCGTCGCGCACGTCCACCCCGCCGACCAGCACCTGCCCCTCGGTCACGTCGTAGATGCGCGAGATCAGTATGGAGAGCGTCGACTTGCCGGCGCCGGAGGGGCCGACAAGGGCCACCATCTGGCCCGGTTCGACCCTGAAGGACACGCCCTTGAGCACCGGCTCGTTGATCGTACGGTCGAGGGCGGCGACCTCCTCCAGCGACGCCAGCGAGATCTCCGCGGCGCTGGGGTAGCGGAAGCGCACGTCGCGGAACTCGACAGTGCCGGCGTCCCGGGGCACCGGCACCGCGTCGGACCGCTCCTTGATCGCCGGGTCCAGGTCGAGCACCTCGAAGACCCGGTCGAAGGAGACGAGCGCGCTCATCACGTCGACCCGGACGTTGCTCAGCGCGGTGAGCGGGCCATAGAGCCGGGTGAGCAGCAGAGCCAGGGTGACCACCGTGCCGGCGCTGACGTCGCCGGTCACCGCCAGCCAGCCACCGAGACCGTAGGTGAGGGCCTGGGCCAACGAGGCCACCAGCAGCATCGCCACGAAGAACGTCCGCGAGTACATCGCGGAGGTGATGCCGATGTCGCGTACCCGCTCGGCGCGGGCGGCGAACCGCGCGGCCTCCGCGTCCGGTCGGCCGAAGAGCTTCACCAGCAGCGCGCCCGCGACGCCGAACCGTTCGGTCATCGTCGCGTTCATCTTGGCGTCGAGGTTGTACGACTCGCGCGTGATCTCTGCCAACCGTCGGCCGACCCGCCGGGCCGGGATGATGAACACCGGCAGCAGCACCAGCGACAGCGCGGTGATCTGCCAGGAGAGGGTGAACATCACCGCCGCGGTGAGCACCAGTTGGATCACGTTGCTGACCACGCCGGACAACGTCGAGGTGAAGGCGCGCTGGGCGCCCAGCACGTCGTTGTTGAGTCGACTGACCAGCGCGCCGGTCTGGGTGCGGGTGAAGAACTGCAGCGGCATCCGTTGCACGTGGTCGTAGACCCGGGTGCGCAGGTCCAGGATGATGCCCTCGCCGATGCGCGCGGAATACCACCGTTGGGCCAGCGAGAGCAGGGCGTCGGCGACCGCGAGGGCGGCGATGAACAGGGCCAGCCGGATCACCAGCGCGGCGGCCTCGGCGCCGCCCCGGGTGATCGCGTCGATGACGTCACCGGCCAGCAGCGGGGTGGCCACCCCGATCACCGCGGCCACCACCACCGTGATCAGGAAGATGATGATGTCGCGGCGGTAGGGTTGGGCGAACGCCACGATGCGGCGGCCGACGCCGCGCTGCAACCGGTGGGTGGAGATCTCGTCGCGGCTGCGCATCGACCGGAGCATGCTCCAACCGCCCATGCCGCCGGCGGTCATGTGGTTGGACACGGTCACCTCCGGGTCGTCGCACTCAGCACGCCGTCGGGTCCATTCTCCCGATGCCTACGACAACCTCGCGAGTAACACCATTCTTCCCCGACGGTCCTTACACGTTACTCGCCGTGGCCGGCCAACGCGCGCAGCTGTCGCGTCTGCGCCTCCCGCTCGGCGCGCTGTTGCTCGGCGTGGCTTCGCCCGCTCGCCCCGGCGAGCAGCGCCTTGATCTCCACCACGGCGTCCCGGTCGTGGGCGAGCAGCGCCGCGGCCAGGTCGCGCACCGCGTCGTCCAGCTCATCACCGGGTACGACCAGATTCGCCAGGCCGACGCGATCCGCCTCGACGGCGTCCATCCGCCGGCCGGTGGCGCAGATCTCCAACGCCCGGGCGTAGCCGACCAGCTCGACCAGGCGCTTGGTGCCGGCCAGATCCGGCACCAGGCCCAGCGTGACCTCGGCCATCGACAACTTCGCATCCTCGGCCAGCACCCGCAGGTCGCAGGCGAGCGCCAACTGGAAGCCGGCGCCGATGGCATGTCCGCGTACGGCGGCGATCGACACGACGTCCGGCCGATGCAGCCAGGTGAACGCGCCCTGGAGATCCGCGATGCGATCGGCGCAGTCCGCCTCGGGCAGGGTGGACAGCTCGGCGAAGGAGTCCGGCCCGGAGGCGCCCACGACCGCGAGGTCGAGACCGGCGGAGAATGCCCGCCCCTCGCCCCGGACGATCACGACGCGTACGTCACCGGGCAGGTCGCGGGAGAATTCGCGCATCGCGCGCCACATGGCGGGTGTTTGCGCGTTGAGCACGTCGGGCCGGCACAGGGTGACTGTGGCTACCGGCCCGTCGCAGTCCAGCCGGACCCCGGTCGCCTCGGCGGTCACCGGGCGGCCCGGGTCTCGGTGGTGGTGGGCAACGCTGGCGGGCGCGTCACGCCTTCTTGCGACGCCGGGCGCCGCCGCGCTGTCGTAGTTGCACTCCGGACTCGGTGAGCACCCGGTGGATAAAACCGTAGGAGCGGCCGGTCGAGGCCGCGAGCGCGCGGATGCTCTCTCCCCCGGTGTACCGCTTGACCAGGTCCTTGGCGAGCGTCTGACGCTCGGCTCCGACGATCCGGCGACCCTTCTCAGTGCTGGTGGCTGTGCCCGTGGCTGCCATGCTGTGTCCTCACGTCCCAGACTGTGCGGTTCGGATACGGTCCCACCTATTAGACCGCCTCGAACGATCATGCGCCAGATATCAACTATTCGCCAACCGACACGCTATGCAATGTCAGCTTCCCGATAGGTGACGTCACCGTCCGTGTATGACAACGGGTGGGCCGCTCGCGCTTGGCTGCGCCGGCCGCTCCACAACTTTGTTAAAAGGGGGCCCCTGCTATACACGAGGCGTTAATAGGGGGCCCTTCCTTACACCTCAGGCGAGTTCGACGAGTTCGAGGAGGTCGTCGCTCCAGGCGTCCTCGTCGCCGTCGGGCAGCAGGATGGCGCGGTCGGGCTTGAGCGCGCTGACCGCGCCCGGGTCGTGAGTGACCAGCACGATCGCCCCCGGATAGCGGGCGATGGCGTCGAGCACCTGCTCCCGGCTGACCGGGTCGAGGTTGTTGGTCGGCTCGTCGAGCAGCAGTACGTTGGCGCCGGAACAGACCAGGGTGGCCAGGGCCAGCCGGGTCTTCTCCCCGCCGGAGAGCACCCCGGCGGGCTTGTCCACGTCCTCGCCGGAGAAGAGGAACGCGCCGAGGATCTTCCGTAGCTCGGTGTCGGTCTGCTCGATCGCGGCGGCCCGCATGTTGTCCAGCACGGTCCGCTGCACGTCCAACGTCTCGTGCTCCTGGGCGTAGTAACCCAGTCGCAGCCCGTGGCCGGGATGCACCTCGCCGGTGTCCGGCGTCAGCAGGCCGCCGAGCATCCGCAGCAGGGTGGTCTTGCCAGCACCGTTGAGGCCGAGGATGGCCACCCGGGAACCCCGGTCCACCGCCACGTTGACGTCGGTGAAGATCTCCAGGGAGCCGTACGACTTGGACAGGCCGGTCGCGGTCAGCGGCGTCTTGCCGCAGGGGGCCGGGGCGGGGAAGCGCACCTTCGCCACCTTGTCGGCGACGCGTACCTCCTCCAGGCCGGACATCAGCCGCTCGGCGCGGCGGGCCATGTTCTGCGCGGCGACGGTCTTGGTGGCCTTGGCCCGCATCTTGTCCGCCTGGGCCATCAGCGCGCCGGCCTTCTTCTCGGCGTTGGCCCGCTCGCGGCGACGCCGCCGCTCGTCGGTCTCCCGGGCCTCCAGGTACGCCTTCCAGCCCAGGTTGTACATGTCGACGACGGACCGGGTGGCGTCCAGGAACCAGACCTTGTTGACCACCGACTCCAGCAGGTCGCCGTCGTGCGAGATGACCACCAGGCCGCCCTTGTGGTTGCTGAGGAAGCCGCGCAGCCAGGTGATCGAATCGGCGTCCAGGTGGTTGGTGGGCTCGTCGAGCAGCAGGATGCCGCCGCCGTTCTCGCCCGCGTCCCGGAACAGGATCCGGGCCAGCTCGATGCGGCGACGCTGGCCGCCGGAGAGGGTGCCGATGGTCTGGGCCAGGGCCCGGTCGGGCAGCCCAAGGTTGGCGCAGATCCGGGCCGCCTCGGCCTCGGCCGCGTACCCGCCGAGGGCGGCGAACTGGTCCTCCAGCGCGCCGTAGCGGCGGACCAGCTTCTCGTCACCGCCGTCGTCGGCGAGGCGCTGCTCCAACTCCTTCATCTGCGACATCAGCACGTCCAGGCCGCGGGCGGAGAGCACCCGGTCCCGGCCGGTGACATCCAGGTCACCGGTACGCGGATCCTGCGGGAGGTAGCCGACGGCGCTGCGCCTGTCGATCTGCCCGGCGTACGGCTGTCCCTCGCCGGCGAGCACCTTGAGCGTGGTGGTCTTGCCGGCGCCGTTGCGGCCGACCAGGCCGATCCGGTCGCCCGGCTGCACCCGCAGCGTGGTGTCGGACAGCAGGATCCGGGCGCCGGCGCGCAGTTCCAGGCCGCTGGCAGTGATCATCTTGGGGACTCGCTCTCGGGGGCTCGAAGGGCTGACTCGGGGCACACGAAAGCGCCGGCGGGTCGAAATTCACCCGTCGGCGCGGGGCGTTCAGCCTTCGCAGCGCAGCACCCGGCAATTGTACCGGCACCCGGCCGAGACCCATCGGGGATTACCGACCAAGATCGTCGGGTACCCGGTTCGCCAGCCGGAGCGGTCGGCCCGCGAGCCACTGACTGATCGGGGTCATCATGGAGCTGAACGAGAATGCCCGCATCGACACCAGCCAGGTGGAGGACCGGCGAGGCAGCGGCGGAGGCGGCGGTGGGATGGGCATCCCCATCCCGATCGGCGGCGGACGCGGCGGCATCGTCGGCATCGTCATCGCCGTGCTCGTCGCCCTCGTCGGTGGCGGGTTCGGCCTGAACGCCATGACCGGCGGCGAGCAGGGCGGTGACAACACGGCGCTGGAGCAGCGGTGCGAGGCCCCGGACGCGCTGGAGCAGCTGGACTGCCGCAACACCCTGTACGTCAACTCGATCCAGGCGTACTGGCAGACCGCCCTGCCGCAGGCGCTCGGTGAGCAGTACCGGCCGACCCGGACGGTCTTCTTCAGCCAGGGCGTCAACACCGCCTGCGGCCAGGCCGACTCCGGTGTCGGCCCGTTCTACTGCCCGGCCGACTCGCTGGTCTACATCGACCTCTCCTTCTACCAGGTGCTGGCCGAGCAGCTCGGCGCCAGCGGTGAGTTCGCCCAGCCGTACGTGCTGGCCCACGAGTACGGCCACCACGTGCAGAACCTGCTCGGCACCAACGAGCAGGTCCGCCGCCAGCAGCAGCGTGACCCGGGCGCCGCCAACGAGCTGTCGGTACGCCTGGAACTCCAGGCCGACTGCTACGCGGGCGCCTGGGCGAAGAACGCCACCGGCACCGCCGACGACCGCGGCCAGAAGATCTTCACCAGCATCACCGAGACGGACATCGCCGAGGCCATCGACACCGCCGAGGCCATCGGCGACGACGCCATCTCCAAGCGCGCCGACCGCCCGGTGAACCCCGACGAGTTCACCCACGGCTCGTCCGCGCAGCGCCGGGAGTGGTTCAACCGGGGTTACGCCAACGGTGATCCGGCCGCCTGCGACACGTTCAGCGGCGCGGTCTGACCCGCTGCGGATCGACGCCCGTGCGGGCCGAGGACGGTCCGCACGGGTCGCCGGTCGTGGTCAGCCGGTGCCGGCCATCGCCGCGAGGCGCCGGGCGAGCCGGGCGGCGGCCTCCCGCAGCTCCACCGGCTCCAGCACCTCGGCGGGAAAATCCAGCCGGGCCACGTGCGCGGCGAGCCAGTCCAGGTCGTCCCCACCCACGACGAGCTGACACCACCCGGCGCGGTCGGGCTCGACCCGCCCCACCTGTGGCGGCACCCGCTCCCGCACCTGCTCCGGCCGCGCGTGCACCCGCACCCGGGCGAGATAGCGGTACGGCGCCGCAGTCACGGACCGCTGCACGAAAGCGACCGGGTCCGGGTGTTCCCGCACCGCGAAGCGCCAGGTGGTCGCCTTCACCTGACGCATCCGGTCCAGCCGGAAGGTACGCCAGTCGTCGCGGTCGACGTCGTACGCCATCAGATACCAGCGGCGGCCGGTGGTGACCATCCGCAGCGGCTCGACGGTGCGCTCGTGCTCCCCGCCGTCCCGGCCGACGTGACGGAACCGGACCCGCACCGTGTCGCGGCACGCCCGCGCCAGCGTCACCAGCAGCTCCGAGTCGATCTCGACGCCCGGGGCGACAAGCGTCTCGGTGGCACCGTGCACCGCCCGTACCTCGGCGCGCAGCCGGGGCGGCATCACCTGGTCGAGCTTGGCCAGCGCCCGCAGGGCCGCCTCGGCGGCACCGGTGACCGTGCCACCCGCCGCCAGCCGGACCGACACCGCAACCGCAACCGCCTCCTCGTCGTCGAAGAGCAGCGGCGGCAGTCGGCTGCCCGCACCGAGCTGGTAGCCGCCGCCCACCCCCGTCGTCGCGTGCACGGGGTAGCCGAGGGCACGCAGCCGCTGCACGTCACGGCGTACCGAGCGATCGGTGACGCCCAGGTCGGCGGCGAGTTCGGCGGCGGTCCAGGAGGGCCGCCGCTGGAGCAGCGACAGCAACCGCAGCACCCGTTCGGTGGTGGCCTCCACTGTCATAACCGCATCGTGGCACCGATTCCGGAACGACTCTGTCCGGTATCCGTACCAGGCTGGGGACCATGACCGACCAGGACTACCACACGCTGCTCCGGGAGCAGTTCGACTGGCACTGGACCCACCAGCTCCGCAGTCGTCTCGCCGGTCTCACCGACGACGAGTACTTCTGGGAGCCGATGCCCGGTTGTTGGAGCGTGCGCCCGCGTGGCACCTCCACCGCGCCGGTGCAGGCCGGTTCCGCTGCGATGACCATCGACTTCGCGATGCCGGAGCCCGACCCGCCGCCGTTCACGACGATCTCCTGGCGCCTCGGCCACGTGATCGTCGGCGTGCTCGCGGTACGCAACGCCGCGCACTTCGGTCGCGCGGCCACCGACTACGGGTCCTTCCCGTACGCCCCGACCGCCGCTGCGGCACTGTCCCAGCTCGACGCGGAGTACGCCACCTGGCTGGCCGGGGTCGAGTCGCTCGGCCCGGCCGGTATGGCCCGCCCCTGTGGGCCGGCGGAGGGCCCGTACGCCGAGCAGCCGCTGGCAACGCTCCTGCTGCACATCAACCGCGAGCTGATCCACCACCTGGCCGAGGTGTGCCTGCTGCGCGACCTGTACCAGCACTCTCATCCACAACCACGAACTGGAGACGGACCGGCATGACCCGCGATGTGCAGATCACCTTCGACTGCGCCGACCCGGCCGGGTTGGCCGCGTTCTGGGCCGAGGCGCTCGGCTACCGGCTGGCGGATCCGCCCCCAGGCTTCGCCTCCTGGGAGCAGGCTCTCGACGCCATGGGCATACCGCCCGACCAGCGCAACAATGCCTCGGCGGTGATCGACCCCGAAGGCCGTGGACCGCGACTGTTCTTCCAGCGGGTGCCGGAGGACAAGGAGACCAAGAACCGGGTGCACCTCGATGTACGCGCCGCGCCGGGGCTCGACGGCGACGCGCGGATGGCGGCCCTGGAGGCGGAGGCCGAGCGGCTCATCTCGTACGGCGCCACCCCGATCCGGCGGCACGATCCCCGTCCCCCACTCGATGCCGGCCACCTGGTGCTGGCCGACCCCGAGGGCAACGAGTTCTGCCTCGACTGAGCGCCTGCCGCCCCGCGGTGGCGCGGGGCGGCAGGCGTACCGCCCCCGGAGCCCGCGGCACTACCGCAGCAGTTGGTCGGTCAGTTCCCGCCAGCGGCGGGGGATGCCGAGGTCGAAGTACTTGGCCTTGACCAGGCTGATCTTCTGCTCCCGATCGGCGAACAGGGCCTGTACCGCCGAGTGCAGTTCGGCCAGGAAGCCGACCTCGCCGAGCCGGCGCAGACAGCCGCTCTCCAGGTGGACCGACCAGCCCGCCATGCCTGTGGTCCGAATCCGGACCGGTCACCGCGGGACGACGAGGCCGGCGAGGGTGCCCGATGGTGGCTGTGGGCCGCCGGGGCCGGCGTGGTGGTCCTGCTGGCGGCCGGCTGGGCGGTCGCCCGCCGCCGCCGGTCCTGAGCGCGGCTGTACGCCCACGGCGGCCACCGCCCGTCGGCTCGGCCGACGCCGCACCGACACGACACCTACCGACACAGGGGACGAATGATGGCTGACGTTGTTGGTGGCGACCTCTACCGCCTCTGGCGGGTCTCGCAGGTCCACCTCCCCCGGATCGCCGACGTCTACTACGACGCGGCCCGCACGGTCGCGGGCGCGCGCGGTTCGGGCTCGTCCAGCGACGGCGACGCCTTCCGGGACAGCACGCCCGTCGCCCCGGGATCGAGCGTGTTGTCGAGCCCGGTGGGGGCGGCCTGGGCCGAGCTGCGCAACGAGCTACAGCACATGTACACGCAGATCGGCGACACCGTCCAGCTCGGCGCGGAGGGCATCCGGCAGGCGACCCAGGCCTACCTCGACACCGATCAGGTCAACTCCGACGCGCTGCGGCTCTACCTCAACGATCCCCGCAACCACAACCTGGACGATCCGGCGTCGAACCCGCCGGCGGAGGGCGCCGACGACCACCCCGGCACCCCGCCGCCACTGCCCTGACCGGCAGCGCCATCGACCTCCCACCGGCAGCCAGAAGGACACCCCTGCGATGACCGACACCGTGACCACCCCGGCCGAACTCAGCGGCGGCAGCTACGAGAGCACCGTACGGACCAAGGCCGAGCAGTTGAAGCAGGAACTGATCCGGCAGACGCTCGACGACGTGGAATCCTGGCGCAAGGCCGTCGACGTGCAGTGGGCGCGGGATCACCCGGAGAGCCCGATGTCGCCGATCCCGCCGGAGGAGATCGAGGGGTATCGCCAGAACGTCCGCAACGAGTACTACGAGTGGGTGGTGCCCGCGTTCGAGCGGCACCTGATGCCGGACCCGGACGCCATCAACCCGATGATCGACGGTCTGCGCACCATCGAGAGTACGTTCCAGGGCAGCCAGGACGGCGCGGGGAACTTCGTCCCGGCCAGCGCCGCCCTCTCCCGGATCAACGACGTGCGATCGGACCTGAACCACTGGGAGGGTGACCTTCAGGTCAACTTCATCGACAACTTCCTGACGCCGTTGCAGAACGTCTCGGTCAACCAGGCGGCGGTGGCCAAGGTCGTCCGCGAACAGCTCGAATGCAGCAAGGTGATGTACATCCGGTACCGCAAGGCGGTCGTGGAGTTGCTCGACCAGTCCATCGCCGCGGTCCGGGAGTTGAACAACAGCAAGGATCCGAAGGCCCACACCTGGGGGACGCTTGTCGGCATCGCCGTCGGCACCGGCCTCACCCTCGCCACCGGGGGCGTGGCCGTCGCCGGCGCCGTCCTCATCATCGGCAGCACCATGGCGCAGGGACTGGTGCCGACCCCGCCCCAGACCAACGACCTGAGCGCCCCCACCGCCCAGGAGGTGGCGGTCAACATCAGCGACGCGTTGAGCAAGCTCAGCGGTGACGTCTTCGAGGAGGAACGCAAGGTCCGCGACGCCTTCAGCAACATCTGCGAGACCATCGCCACCTCGCGGGCCGCCTCGATCAGGAGCAACACCTCCGGCCCGCTCGCGGTCGCCACACCTGCCGTCAGCAGCGCCCGGCCATCCGAGATCACCGACGGCTCGCTGCGTCCCTCCTAGCCGTCCGCCTGCGGTTCGCGTACCAGGATGCGGACCGCACGGGCGGCGACAGCGGCGGCCAGCAGCACCGCGTGCCGGGGCTCCGGCACGTCCAGCAGCCGGCCGGCGCGCAGCGCGGCCAACGGCGCCAGCCGGCGGTCGGCCAGGATGCTGTCCACCGCCCGTCGGTCCCCACCGCCGACCACCGCGTCCAGCCGGTCAGCCTGCGGCAACAGCAGCCGGACCGCGATTTCGACGGCGTCGGCGAGCGCCGCCTTCGCCTGGTTGTCCCGCCGCCGCGCGAACCGCTGCTGCGACCACCCACCCGCGGCGGTACGCCCCTGCACGTACCGGGTGTCCACCTTGTGCAGCGGCAGCCGCTCCCCTTCCGCGACGCCTATCGCCACCGCGCCCTTGCGGGCCAGCAGCAGCCCGATCCGGCGGGCCACGACGGCCTCGGTCACGAAGGTTTCCAGGTCGGCGGCGACAGGTGCACCAGGTGGCGCGTGCAGTTCGGCGGTCGCACCGTCCGGCGCGGTCAGCGTCAGTCCGTGCTCGTGGCCGGCGACCACGGGCGGGCCGTGCCGGTCGGCGAAGCCCTCGATCCACCGGCCGAGCCGGGCCGGATCGACAGTGACCCACCGGCCGCCCCCGGCAGCGGGTTGGCTGTTCATCACCCGACCGTACGGCACGGTAGAGCGGCAGGCGGGGAGGGCATCGGGTGACGGTCCTCCCCGCCTGCCCGCCGGTCAGTGCACCGTGAGGTTGCCGCCGGTCAGCTTCACCTCGCCGGTCCCCGCCCCGGTCCAGTCGGACGAGAAGAGCAGTAGACCGCCCTGCCACAGGGTCAGCCCGACGCTGTCGTTGCGGCCGGGGGTGCCCCGGTCGGTCACCGTGACCGCAAGCGTCAGGCCGCTGGTCACCAGCTTGCCCTTGCTGTCGTACAGGCCGGCCCGGTAGCGCACCTCGGCGGTCCGGCCGGTCGAGGTCATCCCGATGCCGTCGATGGTGGTGGCCTTGACCTGGAAGGTCTTGCCGCCGGAGCGAAACTCGATGTCGGCCTTGCCCGAGGCGGTCTTCTTGCCCGTGGCGGGCTTCGCGGTCAGCTCCACCTCGACCTTCGAGTTCCGGTCGGCCGGGTACCTCCCGGCGGACCGGTTCACCGTGAGGTGGCCGCCACCGGTGAGGAAGCCGCCGTCGGAGCCGGCCACCCGGACCGTGGCGGTGGTCCGGCCGGTGTAGTACCCACCGACCGTCGCGGTGACCTGGTGCGTGCCCGCCGGCAGGGTGGCCGCGCAGGCCGCCGAACCGGTGGTGGTGGCGGTGCCGAGCAGGTCCACCACGGCGGTGCAGAGCGTCGCTCCGCCCGCGGTGAAGGTCACCGTGGCGTTGCCCAGGTCACCGGCGGTGGGGTCGGTCGCCGAGGGCAGCACGGAGCTGTCCCGCAGCACGACCCGCAGCAGCGCCTTGCCGGCGTCGCCACGATTCGCGGTGCTCACCAGCGTGTCACCGACCCAGGTCGCCGCCGCGTCCTCGCGCGTGATCCGGATGGTGAACGAGGTGCTGCCGGCCAGGCCGGTGCCGTCGGAGACGGCGACGGTGACCGGGTAGTCGCCCGGGGCTGCCGTCGCGGTGCCGGTGACCGTCCAGCTCCGGGTGCCGGGCCGGGTGTCCGTCGCGGAGGTGTCCGCCACGGTCAGGGCCAGGCCGACCGGCAGGCCGGTGGCGGACGCGGTGAGTGCCGTGCCGGGACCGTCGGCGTCGGACGCGGTGACCGTCACCGTCGGCGACAGCGGATCGCTGTACTGGACGCTGGCCCCGCCTGCCGTGGCGTTGTCGGACACCTCGGGGGCGGACCGGATGGTGAACTCGGCGTCGTTGACGGCGAAGAAGACGTTGCCCACCGCCTCGATCCTGAGTCGCGCCGCTCCGGTCGCCACGTTCGGCAGGTGCACCGTGGCGCTACCGGTGTTCGGCGTGCTCTCGGCCAGCACGTACGGGAAGGTCTCGCCGCCGTCGGCGGAAAGCGTGATCTTCACGGTGCTGACGTTCACCGGTGCCACGTCGGTGCCGGCCACGTCCCAGGTCACGGTCTGGGCCGAGGCACCGTCGAGGACGGCGGCGTCGGCCTGCGAGGTGACCAGGAACGGCCCGGCCTCCGGGGCCAGCGTCAGGGCGACGTTGGCGCTGCCGACGCCACCGCCACCCAGCCGGCCGTCGCGGGCGGTGAGCTTGAAGTTGAGGGTCCGGTCGTTGTTGACACCGACCCAGTCCCGGGTGGGCAGGAACTCCGAGTAGCAGTCCAGGATCTCCGGCGGCACGTTCGAGGCGCTACCGCTGGCCGGCGGTGCCGGGGCGGCCGGGCAGGCACCCGTGGCCGCGTTGGTGTTGCCCGCCAGGACCTGCTTGAGGTCCGGGAAGACCCGGGTCGAGTTGGTGGTGACCGCGTTCTGGCCCGGCGAGTGGTACTTCAGGGCGTCCTCCGGCGACACCCACGCCGGCTCGCCGAAGACCCGGAACAGCGGGCCATTGGTCTTGGTGTTGTTCACCAGCGCGGTGCCGGCGCTGCCACCCCTGTCGTTCTGCTCCCAGAGGTACGTGATCGGGTCACGGTCGGCGTCGGTGGCGCTGCCGGTCAGCGCGAACGGCGTACGCACCGGAATGGTGACGTTGCCCGGCACGGTGACCACGGGAGCGTGGTTGGTGGTCTGCTCGACCAGGTGGCCGCCGTTGTCGATGGCGCCGCCCTTGGCGGTTTCACCGACGAAACCGGCGGCACCACTGAGGTTGGTGAGGGTGAGCGCGGCGACGTTGGTGCCGGCCAGGGCGCCAGCGAAGGTGACCTGGAAGCCGGTGTCGTTGAGCGTGCCGCTGCCGCCGAAGGCGGCCACGTTCACCGTGCCGCCCGCCGGCCAGCCCGCGATCGACTCGATCGCCGCCTTGATGCCCGCGGTGGTGTAGTTGATCCCGCGCACGATCGGTGCCGAGTCCGCGCCGCCGTAGGTGACGGTGAACGAGTCACCGTCGGTGTCGAAGTCGCGCAGCGACACCGTCTGCACCTCGTTGATCGCCGGGCGGGTCGAGGTCACGAAGTTCGTGATCTCGGTGTAGGTGCGGTGCGACCAGTACGGATCGGTGTGCGGCTGGAGGTTGTCCTGCTGGCAGATGCCGGCGTACGCCATGATCGACGAACCGCTGCCCGGCTCGTACGAGTTGGCCGCGCTGCGGTTGCCGCCGGAGCAGTTCCACTGGTTGCCGTTGAAGGTGTGGTTGCCGGCGAACTGGTGGCCGATCTCGTGTGCCACGTAGTCGACCGCGAAGTAGTCGCCGACCGGGTTCGGCAGGCCGGTGCAGCCCCGGGCCTTGCCGTCGCCGCCGACCACGCCGAGACCGGCGATGCCGCCGCCGGCGAGACCGAGTCCGATGTGGCCGACGTCGTAGTTGCCGGCCCCGACGAGTTGGCCGAGCACGATCCGGTTGCGGTTGAGCAGGCCGCTGCTGCACCCGCTGAGCTGGGCCGGGGTGTAGCAGGCGGCAGCGCCGCACGGGCCGTTCGGCTCGGTGGCCAGCGCCGGGGTGTTCAAGTTGGTCTTGTCGGTCTCGTCGACTAGGACGAGCCGGATCGCGGTCTCGTCCTCGTAGATCTGGTTCACCCGGTTGACCAGCGTCACCTTCGCCGCGGTCACGTTCTCCGCGCCGAAGTAGGTGGCGTACGACGGGTCGGTGACGAACGCGAGGCGGTAGGTGCGCAGCGTCACCAGCGGGCCCACCACCGGCTCGTCGTGCGCCTCGTGGATCTCGTCGTGCAGCGCGTGGGCCGCCGACTCGACGTCCTCCCGCTCGACGAAGTCACCGTGCCGGTTCTCCAGGTCACGGGCGAAGTAGCTGGCGTACAGGCTCTGGTCGCGCTGGTAGTAGGGGTCGATGTACCAGGCGCCGTCGGCCGAGCGGACCGAGGCGTGGAAGCCGAGTGGGGTCAGGTCCGCCCGCATCGTCGCGGTCGGATCATCCAGACCACGGCCCGCGTACGTGGTGATCTCCGGATGCCTCGCGGCCAGGCCGGCTTCCATCACCGGTGACTTCACCAGTTGGAAGCGTTGGAAGGTGCCGTCCGGCGCGGGCAGCGACACCACCTGGCTCGCTTGGCGCAGCGCCCGACGGTTCTCCGTGGGTGCCTTGTCCAGCACGCCCTTGATGCCGGCGCGGTCCAGGGTGTACGCGCTCAGCCGGGTCGCCTTGATGGCGGCGGCCCGGCCGGACTTGGTCGCGGCGGGCTTGCCGTCCACCTTGCGCCATGGCCCGTCGCCGGCGGGTGCGGCGCTGGCCGGTGCCGGTGCCGCCAGCACCGGCAGCATCGCCGCGGTCAGCGCGGCGACCAGGATGCCGGCCAGCCGGCCACGGCGTGCGCGACCGCCCGGTTGAGGGGTGCGGAGGATCCTCAAGTCAGCTCCCTGCTCGTGAAGGGTGAGACCGATCCGCGCCGTCCCGGGTCGACGGGACGGCCGCGGATGATCTACGGATCTGAATGCACCCTAGGCGGACGGCGGATGCCGAACATCCACCGAAAAGCGGAAGAACCCATGGCACGGTGGCAGGGCCGGCGAGTCGCAACAGGTACGTCACCACCGCGTCATCAGTCCGAAGTGGGTGATCGCGCTTCAGCGATCGATGAGCATGGCGAGGGCGAGTGCCGCGATGATGATGCTGGACAGTAGGGCGGTGACCAGGCGGCCCCGGTCGCCGGTGAGCACCCGGCCGATCACCGTGCCGCCAGCGGCGATCAGCAGCTGCCAACTTGCCGAGGCGGTGAACACGCCGAAGGTGAACAGCACGGCGACGGCGGTCCCGGAGCCACCCAGATCCGCCCGGCCGAGCACCAACGCGGTGAAGTAGACGACAGTGGCCGGATTGAGCATGGTCAGCGCGAGGATCCCGACGAACGCCCGCGCCGGAGTCTCCAGTCGTCGCCCGACTCCGACACTCGACCGACCCGCGCCGCCGGGTTGGTCCACACCGCGCGGCTGGTCCGCCGGGCCGGTCGCCGGCCGGGCCGACCTGCGCGAACGCCACGCCCGCCAGGCGCCATGCACGGCAAGCGCGAACAGTACCGCCGCCGCGATCAGCCGCAGCGGTGTGGCCAGCGGGGCCAGCCAACCGGCGACGACGGCCCCGCCGAACGCGGCCACCCCGGCGTAGATGCCGTCCGCGGTGGCCACACCGAGCGCGGCGGACGCCCCCACCCGGAACGAGGTGCGGGCGGCAAGTCCGAGGATGAGCACGGCGATCGCACCGACCGGGATGGCGACACCGTAGCCGGCTATCAGGCCGGCCAGGAACGCGCCGGTCACGACCGTACGCGGTGTGTCGAGACCGGACCCGCAGTCGGCTGCTGTCGGCGTGCGGCGGTAGCCACGGCGACAGGAAACGGCTGCATCGGGTACGTCTCACTCACGCGGTCATCCTGCGACGGCCACGCCACCCGCCGCCAGCCATATTCCGGCCCACCCGACCCGGCTCCGCTTGCCGGGGCGGAGCCCGCGCCACCAGCGACAATTTCGAATGATTGTTGCGCGGAAACCTTTATCCGTCGAGGGTGGAAGAAATTGGCCTCAGCCACGACACGAATTCGAAACTGATGCGCAACAACGGGCATCATTCGGCCGCCCAGTGCCACAGAGCGGGCAACCAGAAGTGGACACGTCAGCCCATATATGGGCCGTAACACCGCTTTTGTCCTGATCGGTCGATGCCATCTCAGCCATAGGCGCTGCCGGATTCAGGAATCAACAGATCGGTTGATCTGGATGGCAAAAGCATCAGAGTACGGGATTCCGCCGAGAGATCATATCCCTCAACATCTATGCTTTTTCGGCCTAGCATCTGTGTCAGCCAATCACCCGACCAACGGCCCCCCGGTCACAAACCGGGTGGTCGCGCATGGAAAGGAGGCGGGAGATGTCTTTCTCCCGGCCACCACGACGCCTCGGGCGCCTCGGACTCACCGTCACCGCGGTGCTCACCACCGTGGCATTCGCCGCACCGGCGAACGCCGAACCCGCCACCGGCCAGGTCCTGCACGCCGACGACCAGAGCGCCGTCACCGACTCGTACATCGTCGTGCTGAAGGACAGCGCGGTGAGCCGGGCACAGGTCGGGGCCACCGCCAAGACCCTCGCCGACAAGCACGGTGGCAGCGTCGCCCGCACCTACCGGGACGCCCTGCGCGGCTTCGAGGTGCGGCTGTCCGAGCGGGCGGCCAAACGGCTCGCCGCCGACCCGGCCGTGGCGTACGTGCAACAGAACCGCACCGTCTCCATCTTCGACACCCAGTCCCCCACCCCGTCCTGGGGTCTGGATCGCGTCGACCAGCGGTCACTGCCGTTGAACAACGCCTACACCTACCCGAACAACGGGGCCGGTGTCACCGCGTACATCATCGACACCGGCATCCGGTTCTCCCACAGTGACTTCGGCGGGCGGGCCGTCACCGGCTTCGACGCCATCGACGGCGGCAGCGCCGACGACGGCAACGGGCACGGCACCCACGTGGCCGCCACGGTCGGCGGCAGCGCGTACGGTGTGGCCAAGGGCGTCACCCTGGTCGGAGTGCGCGTACTCAACAACAGCGGCAGCGGCACCTACGCACAGGTCATCGCGGGTATCGACTGGGTCACCGCGGACCACGAGCCGGGCGAGCCAGCGGTGGCGAACATGAGCCTTGGCGGCGGCTACGACCAGGCCACCAACGACGCGGTCAGCCGTTCCATCGCCGACGGCGTGGTGTACTCCCTCGCGGCCGGCAACAGCAACGCCAACGCGTGCAGCTCCTCCCCCGCCGCCACCCCGGAGGCGATCACCGTCGGCGCCACCACCAGCACCGACGCCCGGGCCAGCTACTCCAACTACGGCACCTGCCTGGACATCTTCGCCCCTGGCAGCAGCATCACCTCGGCCTGGATCGGCAGCGACACCGCCACCCGCACCATCGACGGCACCTCGATGGCGGCACCGCACGTCGCCGGCGCGGCTGCCCTGGCGTTGGCCGCCAACCCCGGCTACACCCCGCAGCAGATCCGCGACCTGCTGGTCAACGACGCCACCAGCAACGTGGTGACCAGCCCCGGCACCGGCTCGCCGAACAAGCTGCTCTACACCGGCAACATCGTGCCGCCCACCCAGGACTTCGGCCTCACCGTCACCCCCGGTGCCGGCACCATCGACCCCGGCGGCTCGACCACCGTCACGGTCGGCACCACCACCACTGTCGGCACGCCGCACAGCGTCCAGCTGAGCGTCACCGGCCTGCCTGCGGGGGTGACCGCCGCCTTCAGCCCGGCCGTCGTCACCTCCGGTGGCACCGCCACGCTGACCCTGAGCAGCACCGCCGCCACCCCTTCGGGCCTGTACTCGCTGACCGTGGTCGGCGCCGGACCGGAGACCCAGCAGAGCGCGTCGTTCGCCCTCACCGTGAACGGTCCGCCCGGCTGCGCGCAGACCAACGCCACCGACTACCCGATCAACGACAACAGCACGATCGAGAGCACCATCGTGATTCACGGGTGCGCGGGCAACGCCAGTGCCACCAGCACGATCGACGTCCGCATCTACCACACCTGGATCGGTGACCTGACCGTCTCGCTGATCGCCCCGGACGGCACCGCCTACGTGCTGCACAACCGCAGCGGCAGCAGCGCCGACAACATCTTCCAGACCTACACCCGGGACCTCTCCGACAAGGTCGCCGACGGCGTCTGGAAGCTCCGGGTCCAGGACTCCGCGGGCGCGGACACCGGATACCTGGACAGTTGGACGTTGACCCTGTGACCCGCCACCGATAGCGGCAGCGGGGAAACGCAACCGCCCGGGTACCGGCTGTGGCCGGTACCCGGGCGCCATGCCTGGGCGATGCGCGACACGAGTTGCGGCAAGTCGGCGTCATCCGGCCCGATTGAGGGCACGAATTGCGGCATCTCGTGCGGTGACCCGGGTCGGGTCAGACGTTGAAGCCGAGGGAGCGGAGCTGGTCGCGCCCCTCATCGGTGATCTTGTCCGGGCCCCACGGCGGCAACCAGACCCAGTTGATCCGGATGTCGTTCACCAGCCCACCGCCGGGACCGGTGGTCAGCGCCGACCGGGCCTGGTCCTCGATCACGTCGGTCAGCGGGCAGGCCGCCGAGGTCAACGTCATGTCCAGAGTGGCCACGTTCTCGTCGTCGATGTGCACGCCGTACACCAGGCCGAGATCGACCACGTTGATGCCCAGCTCCGGGTCGACAACGTCCTTCATCGCCTCCTCGACGTCGGCAACGGCGGCCTTACCACCGGTCGTCGGCGTCGTCGGGCCGCCGGTCGTCGGCGTCGTCGGACCATCGGTCGTCGGCGTTGCCGCGCCGTTGGTCGTCGGCGTTGCCGCGCCATCGGTCGCCACGGTGCCCGTCTCCGGCGTGGTGGTGCTTTCCTCGCTCATGCCTTGACCTCCGTCGGGCTCGCGCCCACCCCGGCGCGTGCCGCGGCGTCCTTGAACGCCATCCACGGCAACAGCGCGCACTTGACCCGGGCGGGATAGCGAGCGACACCCTCGAACGCCACCCCGTCGCCGAGCACGTCCTCGTCCGGCGCGACCTGGCCACGGCCGGACACCAGCGTCACGAACGCCGTGTGCACCTCGAACGCCTCGGCCATGTTCCGGCCGGTCAGCAGCTCGTGCAGCACACTCGCGGACGCCTGGCTGATCGAACAGCCCATCCCGTCGTACGACACGTCGTGCAGGACGTCGCCGTCGGTGGCCACCCGGATGGTCACCTCGTCACCACAGGTCGGGTTCACGTGGTGCGCCTCGCCGACCTGGTCGGCCGGGTCGGCGGCGTCGCGCAACCCGCGACCGTGCGGATGCTTGTAGTGATCCAGGATGATCTCCTGGTAAAGAGTGTCAAGCTGCATCAGGCTGAACTCCTGTCGATTCGCCCGGCTCCTGCGTCGCCCGGCTCACCCGAACACCTTCCGCACCTGTTCCAGGCCCGCCACCAGGGCGTCGATCTCCTCAGTGGTGGTGTAGAGGTAGAACGAGGCCCGGGTCATCGCCGGCACGCCGAAGCGGGTGCAGACCGGCCGGGCACAGTGGTGGCCCACCCGCACCTGCACACCACGGGAGTCCAACACCTGCCCCACGTCGTGCGGATGCACGTCGCCGAGGGCGAAGGAGATCGTGCCGCCCCGACCCACCGGCACCTCCGGGCCGAAGATCCGCAGGCCGGGCACGCTGCCCAGGGCATCCAGGGCGTACGCGGTGAGCTGCTTCTCGTGCCACTGGATCGCCCGCATGCCCAGGCCGGTGAGGTAGTCCACAGCGGCGCCGAGCGCCACCGCCTCGGCGATCGGCGGGGTGCCGGCCTCGAAGCGGGCCGGCGGAGCGGCGAACGTGGAGCCGCCCATCGTCACCGTCTCGATCATCGAGCCGCCGCCGAGCACCGGGGGCATCGCCGCCAGCAGCTCGGCCCGCCCCCAGAGCACCCCGATGCCGGTCGGGCCGCACATCTTGTGCCCGGTGAAGACGATGAAGTCGGCGTCCAGGTCGACCACGTCGATCGGCATGTGCGGCACCGACTGCGAGCAGTCCAGCAGCAGCAGCGCCCCCACCTCACGGACCCGTGCGGTGATCCGCGCGGTGGCGTTGATCGTGCCGAGGATGTTCGACATGTGCACCAGCGAGACGATCTTCGTCCGCTCGTTGACCAGGTCGGTGAGCCCCGACTCGTCCAGCCGCCCCTGCTCGGTCACCGGGAACCAGCGCAACGTCGCACCGGTACGCTCGGCCAGCAGCTGCCACGGGACGATGTTCGAGTGGTGCTCCATCTCGGAGATGACGATCTCGTCACCGGGGCCGAGCCGGAACCTCGGGTCGGCGTCGGCGCGCAGCGAGGCGTTGGAGAAGGCGTACGCCACGATGTTTATCGCCTCGGTGGAGTTCTTGGTGAACACCACCTCGTCCACACTTGGCGCGTTGACGAACGCGGCCACCCTGCCCCGGGCCGCCTCGTACGCCTCGGTGGCCTCGGTGCCCAACGTGTGCACCGAACGGGACACGTTGGCGTTGTGCCGCTCGTAGTGTTCGCGCAGCACGTCGAGCACCTGACGCGGCTTGTGCGAGGTGTTGGCGCTGTCGAGGTAGACCAACGGATGCCCGTTGATCTCCCGGCCCAGGATCGGGAAGTCGGCGCGCACCGCCGCCACGTCGTAGCCCGGCACGTCGTCGTACTGCGGCATCCCCGGTGGGATCGCGATGGTGGTCATCGTGGTGACCGGCCCTTCTGTGGGTTTCAGGCCCGCGCCGAACCGGCTCCGGCGACGTACCGCTCGTAGCCCTCTTCCTCGAGCTTGTCGGCCAGCTCCGGGCCGCCTTCCTCGACGATCCGGCCGGCCACGAAGACGTGCACGAAGTCCGGCTTGATGTAGCGCAGGATCCGGGTGTAGTGGGTGATCAGCAGCAGGCCGGTGTCGCCGGTGTCGCGCACCCGGTTCACGCCCTCGCTGACCACCCGCAACGCGTCCACGTCGAGCCCGGAGTCGGTCTCGTCGAGAATGGCGATCTTCGGCTTGAGCAGCTCCAGCTGCACGATCTCGTGCCGCTTCTTCTCGCCGCCGGAGAAGCCCTCGTTCACGTTGCGCTGGGCGAACGCCGGGTCCATGTGCAGGCGCTCCATGGCGCCGCGCAGCTCGCCGCCCCAGGTGCGCAGCTTCGGCGCCTCGCCGTCGATCGCGGTCTTGGCGGTACGCAGGAAGTTCGCCACCGACACGCCGGGCACCTCGACCGGGTACTGCATGGCCAGGAAGAGGCCGGCGCGGGCCCGCTCGTCGACCGACAGCTCCAACACGTCCTCGCCGTCGAGCGTCACCGAGCCACCGGTGATCTCGTACTTCGGGTGGCCGGCGATCGAGTACGCCAGGGTCGACTTGCCGGATCCGTTGGGGCCCATGATGGCGTGGGTTTCGCCCGAATTGACCGTCAGGTTTACCCCGTGCAGGATCGGCTTGAGCTCACCCTCAGGCAGCTTCACCGACACCTGCAGGTCACGGATCTCCAGGGTGCTCATTATCGGGTCACTCCATTGCTCGGCAGCGGACGGCCGTCGCCGTCCACGGGAAGGTAGATGTCGCCGTCGCGGACTTCGACGGGATAGACAGGAACAGGTTCGGTGGCCGGCAGCCCGGTCGGCTCGCCGGTGCGCAGGTCGAAGCGGGAGCCATGCAGCCAGCACTCCAGCGTGCAGCCCTCGACCTCGCCCTCGGAGAGCGCCACAGCGGCGTGTGAGCACTCGTCGTACACGGCGTAGAACTGGTCGTCCTCGCCGTGCACGAGGGCGATCTGGGTGCCGTCGACGTCGGCGCTGATCACGGTGCCCTTCGGCACGTCCTCGACGGCGCAGATGCGGATCATCAGGCGCCGACCTTGGTGAGTCGGGCCTCGATCGCCTCGCCGAGCCGCTCGCGCAGCTCCTCGACCGGGATCTTGTTCAGCAGCTCGGCGAAGAAGCCGCGCACCACCAGCCGGCGGGCCTCGGCCTCCGGGATGCCCCGGGCCATCAGGTAGAACAGCTGCTCGTCGTCGAAGCGGCCGGTGGCGCTGGCGTGGCCGGCGCCGGCGATCTCGCCGGTCTCGATCTCCAGGTTCGGCACGGAGTCGGCCCGCGCGCCGTCGGTGAGCAGCAGGTTCCGGTTGATCTCGTACGTGTCGGTGCCGGTCGCCTCGGCCCGGATCAGCACGTCGCCGACCCAGACGGTGCGGGCGCTCTCGCCCTGCAACGCGCCCCGGTAGCCGACGTAGCTGCGGCAGTCCGGCACGGTGTGGTCGACCAACTGGCGGTGCTCCAGGTGCTGGCCGGAGTCGGCGAAGTAGAGACCGTACAGCTCGGCCTCGCCACCCCGGTCGGTGTACTCGACGCTGGTGTACTGCCGGACCAGGTTTCCACCGAGGCTGACCTGCACGTGCAGCACCCGGGCGTCGCGGCCCAGCCGCACCTTCAGGTGCTGCGCCTGCACCGCGTCGTCGGCCCAGTCGGCGACGGTGACCAGGGTCAGCTTCGCCCCGTCGCCGACGGTCACCTCGACGTTGTCGGCGAGGGTCGCCGAGCCGACGTGCTCCAGCACCAGGATCGCCTCGGCGAACCGGCCCACCTCTACCACCGTGTGCCCGAAGGCCAGCCCGTCGCTGCCCTCGCCGACCACCCGCAGCAGGGCCGGGCCGCTCACCACCGCGTCCTGGGCCACCCGCACCAGCAGCGCCTGCTCGGTGCCGCCGTAGGCCAGCGCGCTGACCCGGTCGACCGGGGTGAGCACGCGGCCGACCCGCTGGTCGTCGCGGCCGATCCGCTCGACGGTCACGCCCTCGGGCAGGTCGGCGTAGTCGTGCCGGACCGTGCCGGTGGCGGTACGGTCGGCACCGACCAGCCCGCGCAGCCGCTTGAGCGGGGTGAAGCGCCACTCCTCCTCCAGGCCGGTGAGGGCCGGGAAGTCGGCGACGTCGTACGAGCGCAGCGCCTGCGACTTGGTGCTGGGCGGCGCGGAAGCCTGGGTAGTCATCTCGTCCTTGGTCTGTTCTTACGACGACGGGGTCCGGTGCTGCGGTGGCGGGCCGGCCAGGGCCGGCCCGCCGGGTGGGCGGTCAGCCGACCGCGCCCTCCATCTGGAGCTCGATCAGGCGGTTGAGTTCCAGGGCGTACTCCATCGGCAGTTCCTTGGCGATCGGCTCGATGAAGCCGCGCACGATCATCGCCATCGCCTCGTCCTCACTCAGGCCCCGGCTCATCAGGTAGAAGAGCTGGTCCTCGCTGACCTTGGAGACGGTCGCCTCGTGCCCCATCGACACGTCGTCCTCGCGGATGTCGACGTACGGGTAGGTGTCCGAGCGGGAGATGGTGTCGACGAGCAGTGCGTCGCACTTGACCGTGCTGGCGCTGCTGTGCGAACCCTCCAGCACCTGCACCAGGCCCCGGTACGAGGTCCGGCCGCCGCCGCGGGCGATCGACTTCGACACGATGGTGCTGCTGGTGTGCGGCGCGGCGTGCACCATCTTGGCGCCCGCGTCCTGGTGCTGCCCCTCGCCGGCCATGGCCACCGAGAGCACCTCGCCCTTGGCGTGCTCACCGGTCATGTAGACGGCCGGGTACTTCATCGTCACCTTGGAGCCGATGTTGCCGTCGATCCACTCCATGGTCGCGCCCTCGTGGCACACGGCACGCTTGGTGACCAGGTTGTAGACGTTGTTGGACCAGTTCTGGATGGTGGTGTAGCGGCACCTGGCGTTCTTCTTCACCACGATCTCCACCACGGCGCTGTGCAGCGAGTCCGAGGAGTAGATGGGCGCGGTGCAGCCCTCGACGTAGTGCACGTACGCACCCTCGTCGACGATGATCAGCGTCCGCTCGAACTGGCCCATGTTCTCGGTGTTGATCCGGAAGTACGCCTGCAGCGGGATCTCCACCTGCACACCCTTCGGCACGTAGATGAACGAGCCACCGGACCACACGGAGGTGTTCAGCGCGGCGAACTTGTTGTCGCCGACCGGGATCACCGTGCCGAAGTACTCCTTGAAGACGTCCTCGTGCTCCTTGAGCGCGGTGTCGGTGTCGAGGAAGAGGACACCCTGCTCCTCCAGATCCTCACGGATCTTGTGGTAGACCACCTCGGACTCGTACTGGGCGGCGACGCCGGCGACGAGGCGCTGCTTCTCCGCCTCCGGGATGCCCAGCTTGTCGTAGGTGTTCTTGATGTCCTCGGGCAGGTCCTCCCAGCTGGTGGCCTGCTTCTCGGTGGAGCGCACGAAGTACTTGATGTTGTCGAAGTCGATCCCGGTGAGGTCCGCGCCCCAGGCCGGCATCGGCTTGCGCTCGAACAGCCGCAGGCCCTTCAGGCGCAGGTCGAGCATCCAGGCCGGTTCGTTCTTCTTGGCCGAGATGTCCCGCACCACCGCCTCGTTGAGGCCGCGCTGGGCGACGGCCCCGGCGACGTCCGGGTCGGCCCAGCCGTACTCGTAGTTGCCCAGGGCGGCGAGCTGCTCCTCCTGGGTCAGGGGCTGGACGATCTGCTCGGTCATCTATCTGTCCTCACAGTGGTGACGGTCTTACCGGACTGGGCAGGCGGCGGGCCGGGAATGTGCGTGGTGCACACCCCGTCGCCGTGCGCGATGGTGGCCAGGCGCTGCACGTGCGTGCCGACCAGGCGGGAGATCACCGTGGTCTCGGCCTCGCAGAGCTGGGGGAACTCGGCGGCCACGTGTGCCACCGGGCAGTGGTGCTGGCAGAGCTGGCCGCCGGAAGCGATCGTGGACGCACTGGCAGCGTAGCCCTCGGCGGTCAGCGCCGCGGCGAGTGCCTCGGCTCGGGCCATCGGATCCTCCCCGGCGTCGGCCAGGGCGGCCCGGCAGCGGGCCTCCAGGGCGGCCACCTGCTCGGAGGCGAACTCCTCCACCGCCCGGGTGCCGCCGGTACGGGCGATCCAGCGCAGCGCGGCGGTGGCCATGTTGTCGTAGTGGTGGGTGCCGCACCGGCTGCGGGCGGCGTCGGTGAGCAGGAAGACCTTGGCGGGTCGACCCCGGCCGCGGTGGCCGTGCACGGTCTGCTCGCGAGCGACGACGTCCCCGTCGGCGAGCATCGCGTCGAGGTGCCGGCGGATCGCCGCCGGGCTCAACCCCAGCGCGTCGCCGAGCTGAGCCGCGGTGACGGCGCGGCGCTCCAACAGCAACTGGGTGACCCGATCCCGGGTCGACACGTCCGCCGCCCCCGGCCGGGTCTCCCCCTGGTGCGGCTGGCCCGCCACGCGGGCGGAGCGGGCCGCACCGGCGGCCGGTACGGCCGTCGGTCGGTGCCCAGGCAGCGCCGCCGCGTTTTTCACAACGCCAACGTTACGTAATTCCGGGGGGCCCTGCAAACCGGGGGTGGGGGTGATCCGAACCACCGGCGTGGCGGATCCACGTCCGGCGCGATCACTACGGTGCGTAGGATTTGCGCCGTGACGCTCGCTGCCCGGTTTCCGGTCTCCGCCACTCTGCTGCGTCGGCTCGCGTTCGCGTCGATCGTCGCGAACGTCGCGATCGTCGGCACCGGCGGCCTGGTCCGACTCACCGCCTCCGGGCTGGGCTGCCCCACCTGGCCCCGGTGCACCGACGAGTCGTACGTCAACACGCCCGAGATGGGCGTGCACGGGGTGATCGAGTTCGGCAACCGGCTGCTCACCTTCGCGGTCGGCGCCATCGCGCTGGCGGTGGTGGTGGCGGTGCTGCTGCACCGGCCCCGACGCCAGGGACTGCTGCCGCTGGCCCTCGGAGTGCTGTTCGGCATCCCAGCCCAGGCGGTGATCGGCGGGATCACCGTGCTCACCGACCTCAACCCGTGGGTGGTCGGGCTGCACTTCCTCGCCTCGATGGTGGTCATCGCGGTGGCGTACGCGCTCTGGCGCCGGATCGGCGACCCGGACGGACCGGTGGTGCCGACGGTGCCCGGCCCACTACGCGCCCTGGCCCGGCTCACCGTCGCGGTCAGCGCCTCCGTCCTGGTGGTCGGGACCTGGGTGACCGGCAGCGGCCCGCACGCCGGTGACCACGGCGCGGCCCGCAACGGCCTGGACCCGGAGACCATCTCCCAGGCCCACGCGGACGGGGTGTTCCTGCTGCTCGGGCTCTCCGTGGCGCTGATCTTCGCCTTCCGCGCCGTCGGCGCCGCCCGGGCCGCCCGGGCCGCCACCGTGCTGGTCGCGGTGGAGCTGGGACAGGGCGTGATCGGCTTCGTGCAGTACTTCACCGACCTGCCCGCGCTGCTGGTCGGCGCGCACATGGTCGGTTCCTGCCTGGTGCTGCTGGCCACCCTGGGCATGCTCTGGTCGACCCGGGAACGTCGCCCCGCCGTCGTCGCCGAACCCTCCCGACCCAGCCCCGCCGAGGTC
>NZ_POTX01000510.1 GCF_003236305.1 Micromonospora endophytica
GTGCGGGTCGTACGGTCGGGGTGGTGCCGGTGGCGGCGGAGCGGGACGCCCTGGTGGCGGCGGGTCTGGCGGACGCGGTGGTGGTGGCGGACGCGCGGGATCCGGTGGCGTTGTCCACGGCGGTGACGTCGGCGTTGGGGATGCCGGCGGATGTGACTGTGGTCTGCGTGGATGTGCCGGGTTGTGAGCATGGGGCGGTGTTGGCGACCGCTGACGGTGGCACGGTGGTCTTCTTTTCGATGGCGACGAGTTTCGCGGCGGCGGCGTTGGGGGCGGAGGGCCTGGCGGCGGATGTGACGATGCTTGTCGGGAACGGGTACGTGCCGGGGCACGCGGAGTTGGCGTTGGGGCTGCTGCGTGACGAGCCGGGGGTGCGTGGTCTGTTCGAGGCTCGGCTGGCGGCAGACTGAGGCCATGACGAAGAACCCCTCGACGTTGTATCGCGGTGGCGCGCTGTTCTGTCCGGCGGAGCCGTCGGCGACGGCCCTGTTGGTGCGGGACGGGCGGATCGCCTGGTTGGGTGCGGATGCGGACGCGCCGGTGGCGGACCGGGTGGTGGATCTGGACGGGGCGTTGGTGACGCCGGCGTTCGTGGACGCGCATGTGCATGTCAGTGACACCGGGTTGGTGTTGTCGGGGTTGGATCTGTCCGGGGTGCGTTCGGCGGGCGAGTTGTTGGCGGCGGTGGCGGCGTTCGCGGCGGGTCTGCCGGGGGACGCGGTGGTGTTGGG
>NZ_POTX01000511.1 GCF_003236305.1 Micromonospora endophytica
GTACCGCACGTTCTGCAACGCGATGTCCCGATCCGACAACCACGGCGTCACCACCGCCTCCGTCATCATCCCCACCAGCAGAATCCCCTGCCCCGTCAACGTCCCCACCAAATTGAAGAACCCGTCCAGCAGATTCCCCCGGAACACGTCACCGGTCATGTGCTTCGTCGGCGGCATCCACTTCAACGGCGCATCCGGAAACAACTCCCGCGCCAACAACGCGTGCGCCAACTCCAACCGCAACGACTCCGGCACATCCGGATTGATCTCAAACGCGTGCCCCAACCCCAACTGCCAGTCCGCCAACCCCGCCTCATGCGCAAAAAACTCGTTCAACAACTGCGACACCGTCACCGTGTGCGCCTCGTCCACCGCATCCGCAGTGGTCAGATAATTATCCTCACCCGTGTTGATGATGATCCCCGCCCGCGCATGCACCTGCCGCGAAAACCGCTGATCCACAAACGTCCGCACCGGATTGATATCCCGGAACAAAATCCCGTACATCGAGTCGTTGAGCATCATGTCCAACCGCTCAAGACCCGCCAGCGTCGCCATCTCCGGCATACACAACCCCGACGCGTAATTCGTCAACCGCACATACCGACCCAACTCCCGCGACGACTCATCCAACGCCGCCCGCATCAACCGAAAATTCTCCTGCGTCGCGTACGTCCCCGCGAACCCCTCCCGAGTCGCCCCCTCCGGCACATAGTCCAACAACGAC
>NZ_POTX01000512.1 GCF_003236305.1 Micromonospora endophytica
GGCCGCGCCGGTGGGAGGGTCAATGGCGATGGACGACTGATCCTGACATGAGCAATCCTCACTCACAAGGGATTCCGTTGCTGGGATAGCTATGTACGACGAATTACGCCGGAGTGGCCGATGCCGTTAGGCTCACCCGGGTGACGCACATGGGGAGCGGTCGATGACGAACCGGCAGCACGACAATGGCAACGGCGGGCGCCGGGTCAGCGGGCGCGAGGGGGCCAGCCACGTCCTCCTCGACGACGTGGCCAAACAGATCATCGAGCAGTTGCAGGAGGACGGGCACCGCCCGTACGCCACCATCGGCAAGGCGGTCGGGCTCTCCGAGGCTGCGGTACGCCAGCGGGTGCAGCGCCTGCTCGACGCCGGCGTCATGCAGATCGTCGCGGTGACCGACCCACTTCAGCTCGGCTTCCCCCGCCAGGCCATGATCGGGCTGCGCACCGACGGCGACCTGGAGAGCGTCGCGGACCGCATCGCCGAGCTGGACGAGGTCGACTACGTGGTGATCACCGCCGGCTCGTTCGACCTGCTGGCCGAGGTGGTCTGCCGCAACGACGCGCACCTGCTGGAGATCCTGCAACGGCTACGCGCGGTCTCCGGCGTGGTCTCCACCGAGGCGTTCGTCTATCTCAAGCTACGCAAGCAGACCTACAGCTGGGGCACCGCCTGACCCGCCCCGCCGGGCCC
>NZ_POTX01000513.1 GCF_003236305.1 Micromonospora endophytica
GCAGCCGCCGACGCCAGCAACACGACGCCGGCCGATGCCATAACGGCATTGACTGATCTAGATGATCTGGACATAAAGCACCCTCTCCACGGGACGGTGGCATCACATTGGCGGCGGTCGTTGTTAGGTGAGCGTTAACAGGTGCGTCGTGTATATTACGGGAGCGCTCCCACACCCTCAACTCCTGATTGGGGGACATCGATTTGCTGGCTCCCGCCCGAGGTGGTGACCGTGGATCACCGATCGCCCGGGGGCCACACCCGGAACCGATGCCGCACGGCGCAGGCCGAGCTGAGAGGTGAACGTTCCCAGCCGGCTTCACACCACCACCACCGAAGGGCACATCAGCAATGAGACGTGTGAAGAGAAGACTCAGGGTCCACGCCGCCCGCGTGTCGGCCGGTGCCATGCTCCTGGCATCGGCAGCGGT
>NZ_POTX01000514.1 GCF_003236305.1 Micromonospora endophytica
GCCGGGGCTGGCGGCCAAACTCGGGTACACCGAGCGGCACCTGCACCGGCTGCTGCGGGCCGAGTTGGGCGCGGGGCCGTTGGCGCTGGCTCGGGCCCAACGCGCACAGACCGCCCGGACGCTCATCGAGACCACCGAGCTGGGGTTGGCCGAGATCGCGTTCGCCGCCGGGTTCGGCAGCGTCCGGCAGTTCAACGACACGCTCCGCGAGGTGTACGGGGTGGCCCCGTCGCAGTTGCGCGCGGGCCGCCGGGGCACGATCGGCGGCGCGGGGACGGTGTCGCTGCGGTTGGCGTACCGTCCGCCACTGCACGCCGCCGCGCTGCTGGACTTCCTCGCCCGGCGCACGCTGCCGGGGGTGGACGAGGTGCGCGACGGGACGTACCACCGGGGGTTGCGGCTGCCACACGGCACCGGCGAAGCGGCCCTGACCCCGGCGGACGGGTACGTGGCCGCGACGTTGCGCCTGACCGACCTGCGGGACCTGGCGCCCGCCGTGGCCCGCTGCCGACACCTCTTCGACCTCGACGCCGACCCGGTCGCCATCGATCAAACCCTGGCCGCGGATCCGGTCCTAGCCCCGCCGGTCGCCGCCGAACCCGGCATCCGCGTCCCCCACGCGCCCGACGGCTTCGAGATCGCCGTCCGCGCCATCACCACCCAACAGGTCTCCCTGGCC
>NZ_POTX01000515.1 GCF_003236305.1 Micromonospora endophytica
GCGGAAGGGGCGACCTGGGGGAGGACGTCGTGTCGCAGCACATCAGGCCCGCCGCCAGCCACGAGCGCCTGGCCCCGGTGGCCGGAGCGCCGTTGTGGTGTGACGCGCGAGATTACGGACTTCAGGGCGATGGGGTGACGAACGATCAGCCCGCGCTCTCCGCCCTGGTGGACCGGCTCGGCGAGGGGTACGCCGCCGACGGGCGGGCCCGGGTCATCTACTGCCCGCCGGGGATCTACTCGATCCGGGACGCGGGCACGGTCTGGCGCAGCGGAGTGTCCCTGCTCGGCGCGGGCTCGGGAGCGACCCGGTTTCTGCTGAGCAACGAGGGCAACCGGGCCGAGCCGACGCCGCTCGCCTTCTGGACCACCCTGCAGCACGGTGCCGACCGCGATCGTCACATCGCCGACTGCACCTTCGCCGACTTCGAGATCGACGGTTCGGGCGTGGCCCTGGCCCAGTACAACTATCTCGCCAAGGGGCTGGGGCTTCAGTACGTGGTCCGGGGCGTCTTCCGAAACCTTTACATCCACCACACCGGCGCCACCGGGTTGGGCTGTGACTTCCTTCAGGACTGCCTGGTCGACGGGGTGGTCGTGGTGGGCTGTGGCCGGCTGGACAACGGCGAGCAGATGGGCGGCGCCGGGATCGGCATCGGTGTGGGGGG
>NZ_POTX01000516.1 GCF_003236305.1 Micromonospora endophytica
CATCTGGCGCCGTTCCTGCCCGGTGATCCGGGTGGCGCGGCGGTCGAGGGGCGGCCGGCGATCTCGGCGGCGGCGTACGGGTCGGCGGGGATCCTGCCGATTCCGTGGGCGTACCTGCGGATGATGGGCGCCGACGGGTTGGTGCGGGCCACCGGGGTGGCGGTGTTGGCGGCCAACTATGTGGCGGCGCGGCTACGGCCGTATTTCCCGGTGCTGTACACCGGCAACAAGGGCCTGGTGGCGCACGAGTGCATCCTGGACCTGCGGCCGGTGACGAAGGCGACCGGGGTGAGCGTGGACGACGTGGCCAAGCGGTTGATCGACTACGGGTTCCACGCGCCGACGATGTCGTTTCCGGTGGCGGGGACGTTGATGGTGGAGCCGACCGAGAGTGAGGACCTGGCCGAGTTGGACCGGTTCTGCGACGCGATGATCGCCATCCGGGCGGAGATCGACAAGGTGGGTGCGGGTGAGTGGCCGGTCGGTGACAATCCCCTCGCGAACGCGCCGCACACGGCGGCGATGCTGGCCGACGACGAGTGGCCGCATCCGTATCCGCGGTCGGCGGG
>NZ_POTX01000517.1 GCF_003236305.1 Micromonospora endophytica
ATCTGTGGGAGCGCTTCCACGACGTCCGGGCGGTATCCGCTCATCCGTTCAGTGGATTTCCCACGCACCACGCCCACACCTGGTCGATGTGGCGCGCTTCGGCTTGGTACTGTGCGTCACTGGTCATGTGAACCATGACACAGTGCCCCCACAGTCCGGAGAACCCGATGTGCCAGCACCAACCCACCTGCCCCTCCGCCGAAGCCACCGACCGGGAAGCAGCCAGGGTCATCGCCTGCTTCCCTGAGCAGGGCTGGAGCCTGCTCTGCAACGGGGTCATCGTCTTCGAGGACACCGGTGAGCTGCTGCCCGACGGCAGCAGCATCGCACCGCACCGCGGTCCCGCCCGACACGCCCTCGCCGCCTGAGACGATCACCAACCGTCACGACCTTTCCCGCGCCGACCCAGGCTAGCCCCACCGCCGGTGCGGGCGGTGCCCAGGTCGGCGCGGCGCCGCAGGTCAGCTCTCGTACGCCTGCGGCGCCGGACACGAGCAGACCAGATTCCGGTCGCCGTACCCGCCGTCGACCCGACGCACCGGCGGCC
>NZ_POTX01000518.1 GCF_003236305.1 Micromonospora endophytica
CCCCAACCCGACGCCCCCACCACCACACCACGCCTCGGCGTGATCGCCGCCATCGCCGCCGCCATCGCCGTGATCCTCCTGGCCGTCAACGCCACAATCCTGGTCAAGGTGATACTGCCCCGGGCCGGTCTCACCGAAGGCGCCCGACTGGACCGGCTGGCCGGCACCTGGACCAACGACGAAGCCGGCACGGGCAGCCTCGTCATCCGCCCCGACGGCACCCTCGCCGTCACCAACGAGTCCATCTCCTGCCCCGGCCGGGTCACCTCCCCAGCCCGATCCGAATACGTCCTCGAAATGGACTGCGGGATGTTCCGATCCTCGATCGACGCAAAGCTCAACCTGCTCGGCGACGAACTGACCCTCACCGCACCGGGCTCACCAGAGACAACCATCCTCAACCGCCAATAGCCGCCCCCGCCTCGCCGGCCCGACCGGTTCACCGCAGCCGACAGCCCCACCATCGCGCCGGCGGGACACCGAACGCTCAACCCGGCGGACCGAACGCCAACACCAGGCGCAGCGTCGCAT
>NZ_POTX01000519.1 GCF_003236305.1 Micromonospora endophytica
GGCGGATCCTGCACGACGGTCCCGAGCGACGCACGCATGTGCTGGCCTGGTGGCGTGGGGTGGCCCGGATGCGGGCCGACCTGGGCGGCGCGGGTGCCCGCACCGACCAGATCGGGGCCTGGGTGGCGTTGGACATCCACGGTGGGGAGCTGAGCGGGGCGCTGTATCCCGGCACCAGCGGCCCGGACTGGTATCCCCGTCCGTGGCGGGGGCTCTTCTTCGACCGGGCGGTGCACCGCACCGGGCAGACCATCATCCCGTACGGGCCGGCCCGATGAACGAACCGGTGACCAGCGAGACGTACGCCGCCCAGCTGCGGCGGCTGGCCGAGTTGACCGCGCGGGTGCAGGAGCAGCAGGAGGAAGCGCGGTCCTGGTACGCGCAGCAGTGCGCGGCCGCTGATCACGCGGTGGCCGAGTCGGCCGACGAGGTGACCCGGGCCGAGCACGAGCTGGTGGCGGCCCGTGAGTCGCAGGAACAGGTGAACGCCGAGGTGGCGGTGCTGTGGCAGGAGCTGAAC